>JACPYM010000096.1 GCA_016196035.1 Acidobacteriota bacterium
CGGGGATCTGGGGCAGGCGGTTCAGCAGCTCAAGCAGGAGCCGGGCAAGGGGCTGCTCACGGGCGGCGTGACGCTCCCGCTGGCGTTGGCGGAGCTGGGATTGATCGATGAGTACGAGATCGTGGTGCATCCCAGACTGGCGGGCCACGGGCCGACGTTGTTCGCGGGGCTATCGAAGTATGTTGATTTGAAGCTCGTGAGCCGACTGGAATTCGGCTCGGGGGCGGTGGCGCTGCGGTATGAGCCGAAAAGGTAGCCATCAACTCAACTGAGCAATGGCAGGAAGCAGTGCTTGCCGAAATCGCTGTCTGAGGCAACCGACTGTCAACCTGAAGAACCGATTCGTTTTCAAGAACCATGCAACCAGACCTGAATAGCCTGCGCATAGACAAGTCGCTAAAGACCAGCACCCAGCCACCCGGCGTGGCCGGCATATCCCGCTGGGCCAAATGGTGGATCATCGGCGGCGTGCTGCTCTTCGTACTGCTTGGCGCGGCACGTTTTATTTACAGCAGGGCGAACGCGGCGCTTGAAGTCGAGGTCGCCCGCGCCACCAAAACCACCAGCAACGCGACCAACACCGGCAGCGTCATTCTCAGCGCCACCGGTTACATCGTCGCGCACCACAAGATTCAAGTCGCCTCGAAAGTCGTCGGCAAAGTCGCCTGGATCGGTGTCGAAAAAGGCAACCGCGTGCAGCAGGGCCAAGTCATCGCGCGACTCGAAGACGACGAATACCGCGCGCAGTTGCAACAATCCAAAGGCAAACTGGCCGCGCTCGAAGCGCGCCTGCTGGAGTTGAATAACGGTTCGCGCCCCGAAGAGATCGAAGTCGCCCGCGCCAACCTCGAACGCGAACGCGCCGATCTGGCCAACGCCAAAATCAGCCTGGATCGCATGCAACAGTTGCTGAAAGACCAGGTGATGTCGCAGCAGAATTACGATGACGCCAAATCGCGTTACGACGCACAGGCCGCGCGCGTGAACTCGCTGGAAAAGACCTTTCAACTGGTCAAAATCGGCCCACGCCAGGAACAGCTTGCCCAAGTGCGCGGCGAGATCGAACAAGTCAAAGGCGAGGTCGCCTTCGCTGAAACGCAACTCGCCAACACCATCATCCGCGCCCCAATTCGCGGCACCATTCTCGAACGCATCGTCGAGCGCGGCGAATTCGTCACCACCGGCTTTGTCGGCGACCGTGGCGCCAAAGGCTATGTCGTCTCAATGGCCGACCTCGACGATTTGCAGGTCGAACTGGACATCGTCCAAACCGATTTCGCCAAGCTTGGCCCGCGCCAGCGCGGCACGATTCGCACCGATGCCTATCGCGACCGCTCGTACCAGGGCTATATCGAAGAGATCGCGCCCGAAGCCAATCGCCAAAAAGCCACCGTGCAAGTCAAAGTCAAAGTCGAAAACCCCGATGGCGATTTGCGGCCCGACATGAACGCCAGTGTGGATTTCATCGCCGATGCACCGACGGCTAACGCGGTGAAAGAACCTGCGAAACCGGCGGTCTATGTTCCAGCTACGGCGGTGCGCGATGGTGCAGTGTTTGTTCACCTGAACGGCCAAGCCGTGCGGCGCGTGATTAAAACCGGCGCGACGACTTCGCAAGGCGTGCGCGTGGAAGAAGGTTTAATCGGCGGTGAGGAAGTCATTCTCAACCCGCCCGCAGAACTCAAAGACGGAGGCAAAGTCAAAATCAAATGAGCGACAACGGCAACAACAGCATCAATAACATTGTCATCGAAGCCCGCAACCTGACTAAGGAATTCATCCGCGCCGAGTTTCACGTCGTCGCGCTCAAAGATGCGAACCTGCAGATCAGCCAGGGCGATTTCGTCGCGCTGATGGGGCCATCCGGCTCCGGCAAATCTACGCTGCTGCATCTGATGGCGGCGATGGACAGGCCGACCGGCGGTGACATCACCGTCTTCGGCCAAAACCTGAAAGCTCTCAACGACGCCGAAATCGCGCGCTGGCGCAACGCCCACATCGGCTTTGTCTTTCAATCCTTCAATCTGATTCCGGTGCTGACGGCGCTCGAAAACGTCGAACTGCCATTGAAACTGACCAAGTTGAACAAAGCGCAACGCCGCGAACACGCTGTGCGCGCGCTGGAACTGGTGGGTCTGGGCGACCGCCTGAGCCACACGCCACGCCAGCTTTCGGGCGGCCAGGAACAACGCGTCGCCATCGCCCGCGCCATCGTCACCGACCCCGACGTAATCCTAGCCGACGAACCGACCGGCAATCTGGACGCCGCTTCAGCGCGCGAAGCATTGACGTTATTGGGCCGCTTGAACAAGGAGTTTGGCAAAACGATTGTGATGGTGACGCACGATCCATTAGCGGCGAAGGCTGCGTCGCATGTGCGGTATTTGGAAAAAGGGACGTTGTTGCCGGAGGGGCAGAAGCCGGAGGATTGAGATCATCCTGGTGTGGGGCAAGCATTACCCACATCTTTTCTCTTTGCGCCAGAGGCGCAACGGAGCTTAGCCGGTGGTGGAACCACCGAAAAGCCCGTTGCTATTGCCTTTGCGCCCCGGCAGGGGCGCGGGACCGAAGCTCGTTCCCGGTGGTTCCACCACCGGCTAAGCTCCACCGCCCTTTCAGGGCGAAAAGCAGAAATCGTCAAACGCAAAAAATGTGGGTAATGACAAGGCTGACATCTTGCCCCACAGTTCAAAGCTATTCCTTGTCACCTGCTGTTTCGTCGTCTTCACCAGTCTCTTCCTCATCCTCCCAATCTTCGTCATCGTCAAAATCCATGCCTGGCGATAAGCTCATACCGCCAAACGTATCCAGCAGCATCAGGTAATCGTAGCCGCCCGGGCCGCAATGCTGTTCCAAGGTCTGAAGGATTTGCTTCTGACGCGCCAGCGTGTCGTTGGGGCCATTTACATAAAACGGCTTCCCGTCCTTGCCGAACTCAAACTGCTCTGTGCATTCCGCCGAATCAATCGCGCCGAAAATCTGTTTTGCATCTTCGTAGTCGGGATGCGGCGGCACCCCCGCGCTTTGCGCATAGGCTACGCTGTCTTCAATCAGTTTGCGGAAATAGGCGGGCGCGACTGGTTGCGGGTCTTCTTGCACGCGCATGCCTTCGAGAAACTGGTCATATTCATAGGGAAACACAATCCGCACAAAAACATCCTTGACGCCCAGACAGTAGGTATCCACCAAAAAAGCGCCGATGGCGAGTTCACCGCTTTCGAGTTGGCGGCTGATCAACAAGTTTCCAATACCTGCCTGAAACAGCCCCGCTGGCACCAGGCATTGGTGAATCGGCGCGGCAGCAATGCGCGCCAGCCGATTGGCGTCCTTGAGCAGGTGATAAACCACAGCCATCTTTTGCCGCGCGGCCTTCGCCAGTTCGTTGCGGCGTTTTTTCTTTTTGGCAAGCTTCTGCTGCCGCTTCTTTTCGTTCAGAGCGATCGTTGTTCCCCTTTCAAATTCGGTTTGATTAACTGTAGGGCATGCGTAATTCGGCTGGCCTGTATACCTTTAAGCAAAGCATTCTCCATTCTTCATGCTCAATTCTTCATTCTGAGGCAGAGGCAACACTGGCTCAAGACCTCTTTGCCTAAGAATGGGGAATTAGAGCGGTTTGCAATTGCGTTTACGGGAACGCGTTGTACCGGGACAGTACCGCGCGCGTGAGCAAGCGGCGCCTGGGCGACTCAGCCAATGGCGTCAGCTTGACGCGCCGCTTGCTCACGCGCGCGGTACTGTCCCGCTGCGCGGCTTTTTGCCATACACCGAAGTGAAAACCGATCTAAGAATTGAGAATGGCAGCGGCCCAATACTAACAAGGCGCACACTCTCTGATTAGCCGTTATCTACGGCTTCGCATCCATCCAATTCTTCCCTACCCCGATTTCCACTACCAACGGCACCGCCAATTGCGCCGCCCCTTCCATCGCCGCTTTGACGACGGCGCTGGTTTGCTCGACTTCGGCGACGGGCACTTCAAATACGAGTTCGTCGTGCACTTGCAAGATCATGAGCGCTGACAACTTGGCGCGGCGCAAAGCCTCTGCCGTTTGGATCATCGCCAGTTTGACGATGTCGGAGGCGGAACCTTGCATGGGCATGTTGACGGCTTCGCGTTCGGCGCGGGCACGCAGATTACCGTTGCGGTTGGACAGATCGGGCAGGCGGCGCAGGCGGCCATAAATCGAGCGCGCGATGTTGTTATCCTGGCGCGCCCGTTCGGGGAATTCATCCATAAAGCGTTTCACGCCTTTGTAGGTCGCGTAGTAATCCTCGATCACCTTCTTCGCCTCGGCGCGCGAGATGCCGACGCGCTGCGCCAGGCCGAACGCGCCGATGACGTAAGCAATGCCGAAGTTGACGATCTTCGCCACGCGGCGTTTCTCTTTCAATTCTGCGGGCGTTTTGGCTTTGAAGACCTCGCGCGCCGTGCGGGTGTGGATGTCCTCGCCCGTGCGGAAGGCTTCGAGCATCACGGGGTCTTGGGTGACGTGAGCCAGCAGGCGCAATTCGATCTGCGAATAATCCGCTGACAAAATCACACAGCCATCCGCCGGGATGAACGCGCGGCGGATGCGGCGGCCCAGTTCGGTGCGAATCGGGATGTTTTGCAGGTTGGGGTCGGTCGAAGACAGGCGGCCTGTCGCGGCGATGGTTTGATTGAGCGTCGTATGGACACGCCCGATGGCCGGATCAATCAACAAAGGCAAGGCGTCAACATACGTGCCTTTGAGCTTGATAATCTCGCGGTGTTCGATGACGAGGCGCGGCAGTTCGTATTTCTCAGCCAGTTCGTCCAGCACATCGCGGCTGGTCGAAATTTTGCCGGTCTTGGTGCGTTGCGAAACTTCAAAATTCAGTTCTTCAAAAATGTCGCCCAGTTGCGTGGGCGAACCGATGTTGAACTCGCGTCCGGCCAGTTGATAAATCTGCGCGGACAGGCGTTCGAGTTCGACATCCATAAATTGCGCGATGTCTTTGAGTACGGCAGTGTCTACGCGAAACCCGGCGCGCTCCATGTCGTAAAGAATCGGCACGACCGGCAAATCAATCTCGCGGTAAACCTCGCCCAGTTTGTCGGCTTCGATCCTGGCGTTGAGCAGATCGCACACGCGGCCCGTCAGATCGGCGGCTTGCGCAACGGGCAATTCGGCGTGCGGCAAAGCCTGTCCGCCACCGTAATGCGTCAACAAATCCAGCAACTCGTATTTTGTGCGTTCGGGATCGAGCAGATAAGCCTGCAACAACGTGTCGTCGTTGACGGCTTCGGGCGTGATGCCGAGCGGGGCGAAGAGATGCAGCGCGTGCTTCCAATCGTGCGTGGCCTTTTCGATCAAGCCGTTGTCGAAGGCTTCGCGCAACAGCGTCGCGGCCTCGGCGCGGTCATCGCACGCCGCCAGATCAAAATAATCCGCCGTATTCGGCGCGAGCGAGAATGCCACGCCCGCCAGTTGCGGCTTGCCGTTCGCGCCTTTCTCTTCGCTCAAGGCAAAGGCGAAGCGGTCGGCGTTGTAAAGTGTTTTGACGTATTTGCGCAGTTGTTCAACGGTGTTGAACGTGCGGTAGTGAATCTCTGGCTCTTTCGGTTTCGCCACCGTCCCATCCGCCGTCGCCGCCTCACTCGCCGCTTGCGCGCCCGCCGCAAACTCGCGTGTCAGTTGGCCGAATTCCAATTCGCTAAACAGCGCGTAAGCTTTCGCCACATCGGGTGGTTCCAACACCAGCGCATCCAGATCGAGTTCGATGGGCGCGTTGACTTCGACGCGGGCCAGTTCGCGCGACATGCGAATCTGCTCGGCGTTGTCGCGCAACGATTCGCGATAGGTCTTGCGCTTGACCTGCTCCCAACCGGCCAGCGCGTCTTCGATGTGGCTGAACTGTTCCAGCAAACCAATCGCGCCCTTTTCGCCGATGCCGGGCGCGCCAGGGATGCCATCCACTGCATCGCCCATCAGGCCCAGCCAATCCACCACCTGATCGGGACGCACACCGAGCTTGGCCTTGACCCCGGCTTCGTCGAGGAAGATTTCGCCGAGCTTGCTGTCTACGCGCAGGATCGTGATGTCGGGGTCGCGCACCAGTTGGCAGAGGTCTTTGTCGTTGGTGACGATGACGGCTTGCAGGCCCGCCGCGACGGCCTTGTGCGCCAGCGTGCCCATAATGTCGTCGGCTTCGTAACGCGGCAGCTTGATCATCGGCACGCGCAACACTTCGCACACGCGATCCATGTACGGCAGTTGCGACACCAAATCGGTCGGCATATCAGGCCGATGCGCCTTGTACGCGGCAAACTGCTCGTGCCGGAAGGTTTTCTCGATCGTATCGAGCGCGACGCCCAGATAATCGGGTTTATAGACCGTCACCAAGCGCCGCAACATCACGGTGAACCCATAAATCGCATTGGTCGGCATCCCCTTCGAGTTCGACAGGCCACGAATGGCGTAGAACGCGCGAAAGATGTTCGACATTCCATCAACGAGGAAAAGACGTTTTTTGTCTGGCATGCGCGGGATTATCGGTGAGGGTTCTGGCAGGGTCAATGCGTGGCTTTTGAAGGGAGGCGTGTTGTCGCGTGTCTCAATTCCCTGAGCCGAACGCTACAGTTAGCGCTACAGCCAAATCGCTGAAGAGATTATCTTCCCAACGGCACCCACTCTTTGCCCAGGGTTGCAGCGGACTCAGTTGCCCATTGCCAACTGAACCCTTCGGCTGTGACATTGCCGCCACTCAACCCAGCGCGCCGATTTGTTGCAGCACCGTTGCCGCATCGAAATAGACGCGCTCGCTGGCGACTTTGTGATCGGCATCGAAGGTGAAGATGGCGCAGAGGGGAACTTCAATCGCGCGCCCCGTGGCCGCAATGCCCTGCCATGCGCCCGCGTGTTTGGCGCGAAACAGCATCTCCACCGTGACGCTGTCATCGCCCACGTATTGCTGCTTCACTTCGAGTTGAATGTCGGCGAAGCTGCCTTGCTGGCCGAAGCCAAAGCCATCATATAAACCACGGACGACTTCATAACCGGCGGCTTCCATCCCGTTCAGCGCGAAGCCGGGCTGCGCGCTGAACGTTGCCATAATGGCGTCCAGGTCGTGCTGGCATTCCGCTTCCAGATGCGCTTGTACACGCTGCAACCGCGCGTCGCGTCGTGTTTGAACTGCTGTGCTCATGCAGGTTTTCCTTTCCGCACCTTGTGCGTAACCAACCTTCAACTACTCTTTCCCAAATGCTTCAACCACGCGACTGCGGTTTCGGCGGGATTCGGGTTTCATTTCGGCTTGTCATTTTGAAGAGAAACAGCGAGTGAGGCTATTTCCCGGCCAGGATACGGAGCAGCCGCACAAGCTGGATTCACGTTTGTGCGCAAGAGCTATCTACCAGCATGAAAAAGAGTGCGCGGGCTGTGTTTAATAAGGCGGTTCGGCCGGCCCCTCGTAACCGCACTGCCCCATGCGCGGCGAATTGCACGGCGGAATCGGCTCGCCATATTGATCGTGCGGATGCGTTTCGGCGTGCTCGTGACAAAGCGCGCCCCAAACTTCATCTTCGATCAAGCATTCCTGGCAAAGTTGCGTGGCAGGCGCGCCGCAATCAATGCACGGCGTCTCTGGCAACACATTGCGCACCAACAGCGCGATGGGATGTTTGGTCGTCGGCTGGCCCACGCGCGTGCCAATAGCTTTGAGCTTCGTTTCGGTCTCAGTGCCAAAATCGTAAATGTGCGTCACTTCCACGTCGGGCTTAAAGACCTGCTCAATGCGCCGCGTCTTGGCAATCTCCTGCCCGCCCCAGCCGCCAATAGAAAACTGGCTCATGTGCCCACAGCATTCCAGCCAGATTTCGCGCAAGTAATGATCCAGGTCTTTGAGCGTCGCCGACCCGCGCACTTCCAAATCCAGCCAGAACTGTTTCTGGTACGGGTTCTCGGCGCGCAGATGATAGAGCGTCTCGCTCACGCCCTTTTTCTTTTCGGCGGCGGCAGTGACGGCCTGGCGTTTGGCGCAAGCGGCGAGGTGTTTGGCGACAGTGTTCTTCGCCAGCACCTCACCGCAGTATTCGCATTTGCCTTTCGGTATTTTTGCACGGGGCATGATGTTGTCCTTTCAAATACACAAGGGGCAAATAAACACGTGCTCAGACACGTACCCAAGACTTCGGCCAATCATCAAAAGCGGCCACCTCCTCGCCATTCACAAGCAATGTATAAAGATTCTCTTCAGGAAAATCGTTGAGGCGAAGCACACATTTCTTACCGCCTAACTCTGCCATAAAAGGGTACTCAGGGTCGGTGCCTCTTACCCAAACAACTTCCTCTGCCAGCCAAGTTTGTGCTTTGACCATTTCTTGCACTGTGACAGCCATAACGACTCCTTTACTTTCAGAAACCAAACTTCTTGTTCACCCCTTCGTTCGTCCGATACGAACCAGCGATGAGCGCCTCATAGAGCGCGTCGCCCGCCAGCCCAGCCTCTTTGCCACGTTCGACGAGATACTCAAAAGCCGGGCCGTCAGGATTGCCGTATTTTGCCACATCACGCGCCCGCAATAACTCGACTTCCACTGCGTCAGCCATCAATGCCCGCGCGGCGATGCGCGCTTCGTGCCGGATACGCCAAGCAGCTTCTGCCCGTTCCAGCGCAGTAAGCCCTTGCTGTACCCATTGCTCATTCAACGCCGGGATCGGGGCCACGCGATTCAAATACCCACTGGCGCACTTCCGCGTTGGTCATCTGTTTGCCGCTCATTGGACGCTTGTCAAAACTTCCTGCTTCAACACTGACAACGGCTTCTTCGCCGTCCAGCCATCCGGCAAATCGCCGCAATCCTCGCGCAGGTACTGCCACTGATTCGGGCGAACGGTCGCCAGCAGTTCTTTGCGCGACTTACTCTTGATTGGTTTGCCGACGTAAATCTTGCCCAGCTTCGCCATTACGCTTTCGGGCAGCGCGCCCGCGAAATTGAACAGCGGCCAGGTGAAGTTCGGCCCGTTGAGCTTGCGCAGCTTCCACGCCCACAACCCCAGCGCGCCGGTGCGCCAGGCAATCGGCCCCCACCAGCTATAAAGCCCGTGGCGCAGGTTGAATTTCCAGCACTTCATCAACAACTGCCATTGCAACGCCGAGAGCTTCGTCGTTTCGGCCACGCCCATCTTGTCCTGCATACGCGTGTCGTGCAGCGGCGTGAATATCGAAGGCACCAGAAACGCGAACAACCCGCGCCGTTCCATCTCGTAAACCAGATCAAGCGTTGCCTTCACATCATCGTCGCTCTCTTCGGGCGCGCCGACGATCAGCGTCATCACGGGGAACCAGTTGTTTTGATTCAGCGTGCGCAAGCCTTCCAGGATCACGCTCGGCCATTCGTCAATCGGGAAGGGCACGCCTTTGCTGGGCATGATCTTCTTGCCCATGCGCACGGAGCCGGTCTCCAATCCGATCAACGGCGCGAGGATTTTCTTTTTCGGATGCGAACTGAGCGTGGGCAAATGCAGCGGGCTTTTATCCAGCAGCATCTCCGAGAGCTTCTGAATCAGCACCGGATCAACCACCGCCGGGGCCATCGTGCAATGGCTCAAGACGTGCTGTTCGACGCCGGGCGTGTTGACGATGGAACCATACAGATCGAGCAGCGCCTCGCGATTCGGGAAATAAAACGGCGTCTCGGTGTGCACCTGGCCCCAGATGAACATGTCTTCGGTGGCGAGGCTGATTTGTTTGTTGCCGCCTTCGATGTTGGCGTGGACGGCGGTCATGATGTTGTCTTTGGGCATGTCAATCTGCGGGTTCAGATCGGGCACGCAGAACTGACAGCGGCGTCCGCAACCGGTGGTCATTTCGACTACGCCAAAGGTCGTGCGTTTGTGCGGCACGAGGAAGGCGCTGCGGTCTTTGGGATGCGCGACTTCGACTTCGCGCGGAATCGGTTCGCCGTCAATCGCTTTGCGAAAGAGCGCCATCGTGTCTTCCGATTCGGCGCGCCCCTCGACGACGCAATCCACGCCTAGTTCTTCAAAAGTATTGGTCTGGGTGATCTGCCAGCCGCCGGAACCGCCGACCAGCACTTTGAAATTGGCGCGGTGCGGATTGCCTTTGATTTGCGCGAACATCTGGCGCGCGTAATGCGAATTGATCGGCATCTTCGAGGTGCCGAAAATCGAAGTGTAAACGCCCGCCGCAAAGGTCACACCCAGCGGGTTATGCGTCGAGACGGCCACCACGCGCGTGTTCGGCCCGATGAAGTTATCCAGGTCAGCGGGGTAACAACAGGCGATGTCTTCCGGCGGATATTCGCGCAAGAGCGACTCTTCGACCAGGCGCGTGCCGGCGGGCATGTAACGCGCCGAACCATCGTCGTTATATTCGACGTCGCGCCAGTTCGGATACTTGCTGTTCATCACGCCTTCCATCCAAATGGGCATAGAAGCCATGCCCATCTGGATGAAATAGCCGGCGTGATCAATCGCTTCGGTAAGCGGTGCGGTCAACACAATCTTGTAGCCGCCTTCTTTCACCGGCGCTGACGCCATGCTGGTCGGGTGATGTCCATTGCCGTTGCCGTTCTTGCTTTCGGGGTTGCTCATAAATTCATTCTCCTGATGGTTGGGACTGCATTATTGCTGTTCGTATAGGGCTGCCGCTGTTTGCGCAGCCCGGATTCGGGCCGTTTCTCTGGCGATTAATTCTTCACGAAACTGGCGCTCTTCGGCCAGCATTTCTTCGTGTTCCTGTTGGCGTTGCGTTTCTTTCTTAACCTTGTCGTTAAGATGGCGCTGCCCTTTGATGTCGGAATTTTGCAGGCTGTCCGCCCAACCACGCAATTGGCGCGCGATGTTTTCGGCCAACAATTTCAAATTCGAGCTTTGAGCTTTGAGATTCGTAAAGTTCGGCAAGTGTTCTAAGAGACATAACATCGAACGGACTTCGCCTGCCGAACCGCGTGCGATGTAAATAAAGTTCAGCAACTCATTCGTCGTCCCGCGCTCAAAGCCTTCGGCGATGTTGTTGGAGACAGACACTGCGGCGCGTTGAAGCTGATCGCGCAAACTGCCCTGCCCTTTGAACGCTTCGTGCTCGGTCAGCGCGTAGACTTTAACACCAAGCTGAATGGCGGCTTTCCACACGGGCAAGTCTTCAAATCGTTGATATGTCATTCGAGAGCCTCCTCACTTAGTTGTAGCTGATCCCACGTATGAGCCTACGTAAAAGCTGTCTTCTTTCAATCTCAAATTTGAAATCTGAGATTTGAAATGAAGCCCCGTCATTTAACTCGTCATTCAATCAACTCATCCGATCTCTGAATTGCTCAGTCATCACTTTCGATCAATCAGCGGCCTGCACGTGTACAAGAACGGCTGCCAGTTCACATTTCCAATCCCGAATTTCCAATCCCAAATCTCAAATTTGAAATTACGAGTTCCCTGTCACTTCCCAGGTTGCACCAACCCCAACACTGTCTCTTTCACCTGCGCCCAGGCTGCCGCCTGCGGATCAACCAATTCAAAATGCCCGGCTTTCTCAATCAATAACAGTCGCACGTCATCGCCTTTTTGTTTGGCGCGCTCGACGTATTCGGTCGCCATGGCGGTGGGGATAATGCGATCACTATCGCCTTGCACAATTACTTGTCGCAGGTGCAACGGCAAGCGGGTGAGCGGCGAAGCCAAATCATACAAGTGGGCGTTCTCTTGCGCTGAGCCATGCATCAACTTGGGCACTTCGGCATCGCACGCCGTGCCCGTGCGGCGCAAATCGGTGATGCCTGCCAGCGTTACCACACCACGCAAGGACAGCGGCGGCGTAGCCGCGCCGCGTTGGCGCGCGCCGGCCAACAGCGCCAGATGCCCGCCCGCCGAATGGCCCAGCGCCACCACGCGCTGCAAATCGAGCGGATAAGTCTGGGCCAGCGTGCGCACGTAATCCACCCCTTGCGCCACGTCGGCGAAGGTGTTTGGCCACGCGCCCTCTTTGTCGCCGATGCGCCGGTATTCCAGATTCCAGGTAGCGATGCCCGCATGAGCCAGATCGGCGCTCAAATGACCCATGTACCCCAGGCCATATTCCGCCAGCCAGCAGCCGCCGTGAATGACGACCGCGACGGGATAGGGCGGTTTGAATTTGTCGCCTTTGGGCAAACGCAACTCGCCGAATTGCAGCGGGTCGCTGCCGTAAGCCAGCTTCTTGTCATAGGGCGGCGGCGGCTCGGTCAAAATCGCGCGCGAATTGCGCGGCTGTTGGGAAACAAAACCCAGCACCGTGACTGCGCACAGCACGAGCGTGAGGGGGAGTAAGGATGTCCGGTTTAGTTTCAACATTGTTCGGTTCAGGTGTGATGTGGCGCGATTCTTACCACGGCACCGACAATTTCAGCAAGAATCGCGCGTCAGTATTGTTGCTTCTTCTTTTTCTTCTTCTTGCCCTCCGGTTCGACCGGCTCTTTCACCAAAGGTTTGGGTGCCCTGGGCGCGGGTTGCGGAGCGACAAAGCGCTTGGCCGGCAGTTTGCCGCCGCCTGTGGCGACGGCGCGTTTAGCCACTGGGGCCGGCGCGGGAATGACGCTGGCTTGCGCCAAGGCTGGCTTGCTTTCGGGCGCGACCTCGTGGATAGCGACCGCCAGTCCCATCGCCTTGCCGATGTCCGACCAGCGATACACGACCAAGCGGTAATTGCATTGATCGGCGATGGCGATATACGTCTCGCCGCTCGCAGCATCGTGATAACTGGCAATCGAATCGGGCGAGCAAAAATAGCCGGGCGGATTGGCTTGCCCCGGTAGGATCGTGCCGAGCTTCACCTGTTTCTGCAATTCGGTATTGGTTTTGTCTTCGAAGTCCACCTGCGGCGCATGACCGAAAAAGCCCTGATAACCACTGGGCCGTTGCGGTCGCGGCGCGGCGTAACCCACCAAGTCAGTATTGAAGGCGTCAGCGCGCGCCAGATCGAAGACTTGAATGTGCCCTGCGCTTTCATCCACGGCCAGCAAATGATTTTGCGCCAGACTTAGGCCTTCGACTGAGCCGAAGAAAACATGTTTGCCCGCCGGTTTTTCCGCCGCATCCGCGCTCGCGCCGACAAAGCGATGCTTGTACGCGCCGGTCTCCCAATCAAACACGTCAATCACCGCGTCCTTCTCGCTGGCGATGAAGAGATTGCCGGACGCCTCATCAATCGCGATGCCTTCGCAACCGTGCAAGTAGGTGTCGCCGTCGGCGCGCTTCTGTTCAAAGGTGAAGGTCTTGTCAGGCTTGTTGTCGGGGCCGAAGCGGCGCACGTCGTTGCGGTGGGCGTCCACCACGTAAACGCGCCCGCGCGAATCAATCGCAATACCGCCCAGTTTCTTGAAGCCCTGTTCGCCAAAGCGCGTGCCTTTGAATTGGTAATCATAAGGGCCGAACGGTTTGCCTTTCTCATTCAACTCACCCGGTTGCGGCGGCACAAAAACATAAGCCAGGTTGAGCGATTGGTCGGTGATATAAACCGCTCCGCTGGGCGCGACGGCGATGTCCACAATCTCGCCGCCAAAGACGCCGTGGCCGAATTCGCCCAGATGCGCGCCGGTTTTAACATCCCACACCTGCACGCGGCGATTCTTGGCGTCGGTGGCGAAAAGCAAGCCGGTCGGGCCGAAACCCACGCCATCCGGTTTATCAAAATCCGAAGCCGCTTTGCCGGGATGACCGCTGCCCAAGGCCAGATAGGGCGCGACCTCTATGCGCCACATCGTGCGTTGCTGATCTTTCTCTACTTCAGCGGTGTCAGCGCCGCTCAAATGCGGATGACCGTACTTGCCGCCGTCATTGTCCGGGGCAGCTCCGGACGGCACCGCTGCCGCAGTCTTCTTCCCTGGGGTGTCTTCAGCCGGCGTCATGTAACTGCGATATGCCCAAACACCTGCCACCAACGCGAGCAGCGCCACCAGCGCGCCACCGCCCAACAACCAAGGCAGCGCTTTCCCGGATTTTTGTGCGGGCGCGGCCTGTCCATAGACGGACGGCCCCGATGGCGGCGGCCCAGACGCAGCTTGAGACACAGCTTGAGACACAGCCTGGGGCGCGGGCCTCACGCGCGGTTGTGGCGCAGGCGCAGGCGCAGGCGCAGGCGCAGGCGCGGGCGGGTTAGCCGGCTGTGACAAATGCGCCAGCGGATGCGCGGGCGGAAAGTTCGGCGCGGGCGCGCCCGCATTGGGCGGTGGAGCCACGCCCAGTGGTACCGTCGCGGCAGGCCCGGAGTTGTAAAGCAGCGGTTCGGTGTCGGGCACATAATCAAAGTGCAATTCCGGCCCGCCATTGCCACAGCGCAAAACGTCGCCGGGTCTAAGCGCCACCGTGCCCGTGATGCGATGGCCATTGACGAATGTCCCATTGCGGCTGTTGAGATCGGTGACGAAAATTTGCGGCGGCGTCGCGGCGCTACGCGTGAGTTTGAGATGTTGGCGGCCCACCATCGAATCCGTCTCAGCGAAGCTGATGTTGGCTGCGGGGTCACGTCCGATGGTGACCTCGGTGTATTGGCTGAGCGGAAATTCTTCCACCTGCCCGGCCTTTGATCCGCTCAGATGTTTGAGCACAATGCGTTCCATAATGACCTCCTATGATGAGTTGTCTACTCCGAGGTGGTTGTTAGCCCTCGGCGAGGACGAAATGGGGGAAGTCTGCGAACACCCATTTGTTCTTCAGCGTCCGGTAGATCACCCCCAGGAACTTGCGCGCCGTCGCGATAATCGC
>JACPYM010000097.1 GCA_016196035.1 Acidobacteriota bacterium
GCTGGAAAAACTGACCCACCTGATTGCGACCTCATTGCCACAACAGCTTGCCTCGGTAAATACGTCCTAAAGCTAAATTCAACTACCACACTCTCAACACACAATCGGCAAAATCAAAGCGAGCCGCTAATCAAGTACGCTCTAGTGATGCATATTCAGGAGTACTCGCATATTCGCTTGGCTTCATTACAGACATACCTGCTGCTGCACCTTTAGCTAATCCAAAATCAAGCAATACAATTTGGCCGTCGTTAGTTAGTTTCAAATTACTTGGCTTAATGTCGCGGTGAATAATGGTAAGCCTATGGAGGTAATGAAGGGCATCAAGTAATTGATCTGCCCAGTTAAGGACATCTTCCAAAGGAAAAGGTCCCAACTTGCGGGTTTCACGATCAGCCAACATTTCGTGGAGGTCTTTGCCTTCGATGAAATCCATGACAAAAAACTGGTTGCCCTTTTCATCACAGAAATAATCAATTACACGCGGCAATGCTTGATGTTTTAGTTTACGGAGCAGGCGGGCCTCAAGCTCAAATGCTTTTTGGAATGCCTCAACAGTTCTGTTGATCTTTTCTTCTGACCAGCCACTGTATTCACGTCGTACAAACTCGTGAGTAAAGATTGATTGTTTAATGACAACCGTATCGCCAAGGTTTGTATCTCTTGCACGATAGACAAGCCCAAAACCACCTTTGCGGATAAGTGTTTCTAGTTTGTAACGCTTATTAAAAACAGTTTTTCACTCGGCATAACTGGATTTCTTCAACGAGGAGTCGATCGTGATGCCGTGACTGTAAAAGGAACAGAACTTCTTATGAAGAGCACTAATGGCAAGTACACCCTACCCTTGACAGACACGGTACTATGGCGGCATTTCAGTCACCTGCCAGCGCCAACCTGTAATGCAATCATGGATGTAATGCTACGGCGCGCATTGTGCTACAGCTTCGCAAACAAGTCCAAACATTGTGGCAAAAAGCTGGGTTCTATATGTTGCAGGTCAATCTAGATCACATAATCGCCCAGAGAGAAGCAAGACAAGCGAGGCGATCTAATAAGGGCAAACGGGGAGGCCGCGAAACGAGCGGCCTCCCCGCCAATACCTTTTCCTTAGTCCGCATTTACACCGTTGTCGGGTCTTTCGCTTCTGGATTGATGCCCATATCCGCCAGCGCCTGCACCGCTTTCTTCGCGGGTACCTTGCCATCGCGAGCGAGCTTCGACATCGTCGCCGCCACAATCGAGGCGGCATCAATCTCAAAAAACTTCCGCAGATGCTCGCGGCTGTCGCTACGTCCGAAGCCATCCGTGCCGAGCGCTACCAGCCGGTTGCCCAGCCAGGGCGACAACTGATCGGGCATGATCTTCATAAAATCCGAAGACGCGATGATCGGGCCGTCACTGCCTTTCAGCGCTTGCAAGATATACGGCGCCTTCTCGGTTTGATCGGGGTGCAGCCGGTTCCAACGTTCGACGCGCAAGGCCTCGCGGCGCAATTCGTTGTAGCTGGTCACGCTCCACACATCCACGTTGACCTTGTATTGCTCGGCCAAAATCTGCTGCGCCTTCAACGCTTCGTTGACCATCGGGCCGCTGCCAAACAGATGCGCTTTGGCTTTGCCGCTGCCCGCGCGGAATTTGTAGACGCCCTTGATGATGCCCTCTTTGATTTGCTCAAGCGGGGCGGGGGCGGGCGGTTGCAGGTAGTTCTCGTTATACAGCGTCAAGTAGTAGAAGCGGTCTTCGCCTTCCTGATACATGCGCCGCATGCCGTCTTCGACGATGACGGCGATCTCGTAAGCAAAGGCCGGATCGTAGGCCGCGCAGGTTGGCACTGTGCTCGCCAGCACGTGTGAGTGGCCGTCCTGGTGTTGCAAACCTTCGCCGTTGAGCGTCGTGCGGCCCGCCGTCGCCCCGCACATGAAGCCGCGTCCGCGCGAATCGGCAAAGGCCCAGGCGAAATCGCCGATGCGCTGGAAGCCGAACATTGAATAGTAAATGTAGAAGGGAATCATCTGCACGCCGTAGTTCGTATACGACGTGCCCGCCGCCGTGAACGAACACATCGCACCCGCTTCGGTGATGCCTTCTTCCAGGATTTGGCCGCTCTTGGATTCCTTGTAGTACAGGAAATTGTCCATGTCGTGCGGCTCGTAAAGCTGGCCTTGGCTCGCGTAAATGCCGACCTGGCGGAAGAGCGATTCCATGCCGAAGGTGCGCGCTTCGTCCGGAATGATGGGAACGACGTGCTTGCCAACCTGCGGGTCTTTGAGCAGCGCCGTCAGGATGCGCACGAAGGCCATCGTGGTCGAGACTTCGCGGTCAGCCGAACCGGCGTGCTGCTCTTTGAAAAACTCAGGGCCGGGCGTTTGCAACGCCGCCGACTTGTTTTCGCGCGCGGGAACGGGGCCGCCCATGGACTGACGGCGCTCCTGCACGTACTTCACTTCGGGGCTGTCGGGATTGGGCAGGAAGATTTTGGCTTTGAGCGCATCCTCCTCGCTGATGGGCAGGCTGAAGCGTTTGATGAAGTCTGTCAGATCGTGCTCGTCCAGCTTCTTGGACTGGTGCGCCAGGTTGCGCCCTTCGCCGCCGGACGGGCCTAAGCCGTAGCCTTTGACGGTCTTTGCCAGGATGACCGTCGGCTGGCCTTTCGTCTCGACCGCGCGTTTGTAGGCGTTGTAGACCTTGATCGAATCGTGGCCGCCGCGTTTGAGCTTGCCTAATTCTTCGTCGCTCAGGTGTTCGACCAGTTTGAGCAATTCGGGATACTTGCCGAAGAACTTTTCGCGCACATACGCGCCGCCCTTGGCTTTGAAACTTTGGTATTCGCCGTCCACGCACTCTTCCATGCGTTTGAGCAGCAGCCCCGACGTATCACGGGCGAATAACTCATCCCAATTGCTGCCCCACAGCACTTTGATGACGTTCCAACCGGCGCCAGCAAAAGCGGCTTCGAGTTCATTGACGACTTTGCCATTGCCACGCACCGGGCCGTCAAGGCGTTGCAGGTTGCAGTTGATGACAAAGATCAAGTTATCCAGCTTCTCGCGGCAAGCCAGCGTGATCGAACCCATGGATTCTGGCTCATCCATTTCGCCGTCACCCAGATAGGCCCAAACCTTGCGGTCGGTCGCTGGGATCAAGCCGCGATTTTCCAGATAACGCATAAAGCGCGCCTGATAAATGGCGTTGAGCGAAGCCAGCCCCATTGAAACAGTCGGGAATTTCCAGAAATCGGGCATCAGCCAGGGATGCGGATAGGATGAAAGGCCCGGCGTGTCGCGCAATTCGTGGCGGAAGTTTTCGAGATGTTCGAGCGTCAAGCGGCCTTCCAAAAAGGCGCGCGAATAAATGCCCGGGCTGGCGTGGCCCTGAAAGAAGATGAAATCGCCGGGTTGGTCGTCGATCCTGCCCCGGAAGAAGTGGTTAAAGCCGACTTCCATCAACGTGGCGACCGAGGCATAGGTGGCGATGTGGCCGCCGATGCCGGGGTCTTTCTTGTTCTGATTGACGACCATCGCCATCGCATTCCAGCGGATGATGCTCTTGATGCTGCGTTCGATTTCCAGATCGCCAGGGTAGGCAACTTCGTCTTCGTCGCGGATGGTGTTGAGGTAGGGCGTGTTGAATTCCGGGTCAATCGGCATGCCTGTGGCGCGGGCGCGGGCGCTCAGCGCATTGAGCATGTAAGCAGCGCGTTGCGGACTGTCCTCGTCCAAAATCTGATCCCAGGCTTCCAGCCATTCGGCAGTCTCTTGGGGATCGCTGTCCGCCGGAGCCTGCGGCAGCGCCTCGGCTGCCTGAATCTCTGCTTCGAGTTGTGCTTTTGCTTGCATTGTCGTGTTTACAATCCTTACTCGTGTTGAGGTGCTGCGTCAGCCGGGCTTATCAGACAAGCCAGTCGGGCCAGCCGGGCCGGGCGCGCAAAGTGGTTGCGAAATTGTTTCTGATGCTTAGTTGATGAACTCACTGATCTTCGTTGATGACGACGGCTTTTGATTTAAGGCCGGTACTATAACGTAAAGATGGCGGAAGGGCGAAATGGAAGGACGAATTTTCGCGGGACACCGAATTGGCAGCACAGCTTCTGGCTTGGAGCGTTGGGTTGTACGGCTCAGCCATGGGCTGGATAGATGGCCTTCGAATGTTAGCGCTTTAGGTTTTTTGCGGCAGAGCCGCAAGACAAGGGCGTAGCCCCAAATTCAATAACAAAGGTTTCTGGAAGGTCACAGACCTTCCGCACATCAGGCGGCAGAGCCGCTAAAACCCAAACGCAGCGGGCCCTATTATCTCGCCGCTAATGCACAGGCGATTTCACCCGCGATGCTTGCGTTATTTTTCAGCAGCGAAATGT
The DNA here is from genome assembly GCA_016196035.1 of Acidobacteriota bacterium. Lineage (NCBI taxonomy): Bacteria > Pseudomonadati > Acidobacteriota > Acidobacteriota bacterium. The sequence goes on from JACPYM010000097.1 coordinate 4,358, forward strand.
TGGCACGGAGCGCGCGGCCTTGTGTGCGCGCGGCAATACGGCTGAGCAAAAACGGCGTGACGGCTTTGCCGCTGACGTGTTGTTGCGTGGCTTCGCGTAAAGCTTCGTCAATGAATTCGCTGATCTCGGCGGCGGGGATTTCGTCTGCGCGTGGCACGGGCGCGACGACCAACACGGCGGTTTGAAAGCCCTGTTGCCAGTGGGCCTGAGCGATGGCCGCAACTTCGGCGGCAGATTGTGCCGTCAGATCGAGTTTCAAACCGCTCGACCGCGAATAAAACGCGGGCAGTTCGTCGGTTTGATAACCGACCACCGGCACGCCCAGCATTTCGAGCACTTCCAGCGTTTTGGGCAAGTCGAGAATGGCCTTGGCCCCGGCGCAGACAGTCACGAGCGGATAGCGCGTCAACGCCGTTAAATCCGCCGAGACATCGAACGAGTTGCTGGCCCCGCGATGCACGCCGCCGATGCCGCCCGTGGCGAATACTTTCAGCCCGGCCCGTTGCGCCAGATGCAAGGTTCCGGCCACCGTCGTTGCGCCCCAGCCGCCCGCCGCCAGCACCGCGCCCAGATTCGCCAGATTGACCTTGGCGATGGGCTGATGCGTCGCGATAGCTTGCAACTGTTCGGTGTCGAGACCGATGACGGGCTGACCGGCGATGATGCCGATAGTGGCGGGTTGCGCGCCTGTGGTCCGCACGGCTTGTTCGCATTGTTGCGCGGTTTCCAGATTGTGGGGCGCGGGCAGGCCGTGCGCGATGACGGTGGATTCGAGGGCGACGACGCCCTTGTTGGCCATCAATGCACTTGCGACAGCAGGTTGAAGAAAATAGTTGACGGTCGTCATGCTTGCCTTATTTCAATGTGACGTTGCAGTGATGTCCGGAGTAATAAACAGGTAGGCCAAGGTCATCAATAGCGCACCAATGCCCGCACCTAACAAAACGCCTTTTGAGGCGAACCCGACCAGCCAAAGAGTATTGGAGAAAAAGTTGCCAGTCTGAAGATGCACGCTCGTATCACGCATACTTACAAAGAAACCGAATAGCGCACCGCACAAAATGCCACTCAATATCCCCAAAAAGCCTAGCACTAAACTAAAGATTCCCGTGTGTGCTTTGAACATCTTGCATTCCTTCCATTGCTTGGATCGTTTCTGGTTGTTAGCTTGAAAAAGCCCCTAGCCTCTCTTATCCTCTGCCCGCTTCAAAGCTTAGCGTAATCAGTAAAATGCGCCAAGCACTCAAGTTCGCAATCAACCAAGCACGATCATTATTCAGTTCGCTTTCAGGAGTCCCCGATGAAAAAAGAGGTACTTGCCCTAATCCTCGGCGGTGGACAGGGCGCACGGCTCTTCCCGCTGACCTTGCATCGTTCCAAACCGGCCGTGCCCTTGGGCGGCAAATACCGGTTGATAGACATCACGATTTCCAATTCGATCAACTCTGGCATTCATAACATCTATGTCCTGACGCAGTTCAATTCGGCGTCGCTCAATCATCACATCGCGCGCACCTATCGCTTTAGTCCTTTCAGCGATGGCTTTGTCGAGATTCTGGCGGCGGAACAGACCCCCGGTAACAAGCACTGGTTTCAAGGCACTGCCGATGCCGTGCGGCAAGTGATGATTCACATCGCCGATTTCGAGCCGAAAAACGTGCTGATTCTGTCGGGCGATCATCTGTACCAGATGGATTACAGCAAGTTCTTGAAACACCACACCGACACCCAGGCCGACCTGACCGTTTCGGTGATCCCGTGTGATGATGAGCGCGCGACGGGCTTCGGCTTGCTCAAGACCGATCCGACCGGGCGCATTGTCGAGTTCCGCGAAAAGCCGCCCGCCGATCAACTGGCCGATATGCGCGTAGACACGACGACCTTGGGTTTGAATGCCGAAGAGGCCGAGCGCCGTCCCTATATCGCTTCGATGGGGGTTTACCTGTTCAAGTACGAGGCCTTGCGTGAACTGCTAAAGAATGAGCAGAACACCGATTTCGGCGGGCAGGTGATTCCGGCAGCGATCAGCCAATACAATGTGCAGGCCTATCTCTTTAACGGTTATTGGGAAGACATCGGGACGATCAGTTCTTTCTACAATGCCAATTTGGACATGGCGAGCATCATGCCCAAGTTCAATCTGTTTGACGCCGACCAGCCGATTTACACGCGCCCGCGTTATCTGCCCAGCAGCAAACTGGTCAGTTGCGAGATCAATAACTCGCTGATTTCGGATGGCTGCATTCTCAACCAGGTCAAGATGCGCAACTGCATCGTCGGCATCCGCGCGCGCATCGAGAGCGGCACCAATATCGAAAGTTCGCTGTTGATGGGCGCCGACTTTTATCAACCGCTCGAAGAACTGGCGCGCGAACGGCAACATGGCTTGCCCTGGATCGGCATCGGCGAGAATACGCACATCCGCCGCGCGATCATTGATAAGAACGTCCGCATCGGTTCCAACGTCAAAATTCTCAACGAAGCGGGCCGCGACAATTTCGATGGCGAAGGCGGCAATTACTTCATCCGCGAAGGCATCGTGATTGTGCCGAAGGGCGCGACGATTACGGACGGAACGATTATTTGAACGGGTAATAGTCAGTAGTCGGTAGTCGGTAGTCAGTAGTGCGAAGCCCTTTCGGCTTCGCACTACTGACTACCGACTACCGACTACTGACTACTTTTTTATGGGCAAACTGCGCTACTACTGGACGCTCTTTGTCGGCGGCCTGCTGCTGATCGTACTGGGTCTTCCGGTGATCACGATTGGGCACATCCTGCGGGTGTTCTTTGGCCGCGAAGATTTCGCGCATCCGTATGCCAAGCTGGGCTGCCGGATTTTACTGCGCGCGGCGGGTGTGCGCGTGCACGTGACAGGGCTGGAAAACCTCGACCCAAACCAGAATTACATGTTCGCCGCCAACCATCAGAGCAACATTGATCCGCCGCTGCTGTTTGCGTACCTGGGACACGATGTCGGCTTCCTGGCGAAAAAAGAGCTGACGCGGATTCCGATCATGAAGCAGGGCTTCCCGCTCGCCCACGTCATCCCGATTGATCGCAGCAGCCGCGAACAGGCCATCACCAGCACACGCCAGGCTGCCGAAAAGCTGCGTCAGGGCTATTCGATTATGGTGCATCCCGAAGGCACACGTTCGTTTGATGGCCGCGTGCTGGATTTCAAAAAGGGTGTGTTTTATATGGCCCTGGCCGCTGGCGTACCCATCGTGCCGGTCGCGGTGAATGACACGCGGCTGGTGATGCGTAAAGGGATGCACACTTGCTATCCCGGCGACGTGTATATGGAAATTCTGCCGCCGGTGAGCACGGCGGGATATACAGAAGACACGGTGCAACAACTAATCGAACGCGTGCGGCAACCGATTGTCGAGCGCGTGCGCACGGATTGACGCTGGCTTACGCTAAAGCGAAACAATCATGATTGGACAGGCAAAACCGGGGGGGCGCCAGTAGCAGGTGTTCAGAGTTCAGGTGTTCAGAGTTCAAGCTTCAGCTTGTGAGCGCGCCACAGGCGCAACTCGCGCACCTGCGAGGCGCCAACAAGCTGAAGCTTGAACTCTGAACACCTGACGGTCACAGTGCTTCGCTTTCTATCCGTGTACTTGAGGCAGTGCTTGCTGCCTGCGTTACAGACTGAATTAAGCTATGAATATCAATACGAACACAGTGGCTATCGTCACGGGCGCGGCCTCCGGCATCGGGCGTGCGCTGGCTGTGCGCTTGTCACAGGCGGGCGCACAACTCGCCATTGCCGATGTCAACGAAGCGGAGTTGCAAGCGACGGCCAAACTCGTTCGAACCACTTGCACGACACATTATGTGGACGTGAGCGATGAGCAGCGTATGCAGGACTTCGTGCAAGAGGTCGTCGCCGCGCACGGGCGCGCCAATCTGGTCATTAACAACGCGGGCGTTGCGCTGTTGGGCACGTTCGCGGAACTCTCGACCGCCGACATCGCCTGGCTGATGGGCGTGAATTTCTGGGGTGTGATTTACGGGACGAAATACTTCCTGCCCGTATTGCAGCAACAGCCAGCGGCGCATCTGGTCAACATTTCCAGCATCTTCGGCATCATCGGCTTTCCGGGCCAATCGGCCTACAACGCCAGCAAATTCGCCGTGCGCGGCTTTACCGAAGCTCTGCGCCACGAACTGGAAGGTTCACACGTGCGCATCTCGTGCGTGCATCCGGGCGGCATCAAAACCAACATCGCCCGCAGCGCCCGCGTGGGGGCCAATGCACAGGCGGTGCAAGCCTCGCTTGAAGAAGGACACTTCGAAAAACTCGCGCCCACCACACCGGAACAAGCGGCGGAACGCATCGTGCGCGGCATCGAGCGCAACGAACCGCGCATCCTGATCGGCGCCGATGCCGGCGCGATGGAGCGCTTGCAACGGCTGTTTCCCGTGCGCTATTGGCGGTTGTTGCGGCCCTTGATGGAATGGCGGCTGGGCGAATCGCTCGATTCAAAATAACCACTATGGCAAGCTGGCAAGCCAAACTTTATTCACTCTTCTTGCGCGCCTATCTGAAACGCCGTCCGCTTGGCGATGAAACGGCGTTCGTGCAATTCGCCCGCCGCAAATTCGACCCGCCGCAATTCATGCGGCAACCCGTGCCGCCTTACGCGCAGATTGACGCCGTCAGTGAAAACGGGGTGGTTGGCGAATGGGTGCGCGCGCAGGACAGGCCAGCGCAACGCACGATTTATTATTTGCACGGGGGCGGTTATGTCGTGGGTTCGCCCCAACTCTATCGCCCGTTTACCGCGACGCTGGCCAAGGCCGCCCAAGCCAAGGTCTTCGCGCTCGATTATCGGCTGGCGCCCGAACATCGCTTCCCGGCGGCGGTGGATGATGCGGTCGCGGGCTATCGCTGGTTGCTGGCCCAAGGCGCGCGGCCTGAAAACATGTTGATCGGCGGCGATTCAGCGGGCGGCGGGCTGACGCTGGCGGCGCTGGTGCGGTTGCGGGCGGAAGGCTTGCCGTTGCCAGCGGCGGCGGTCTTGCTCTCGCCGTGGACGGATTTGGCGGGAACCGGGAAGTCGTTGCTGGCGAATGAAGCCACGGATGCGATGTTTTATGCCGACGCGCTCAAAACATTCGCGCCGATTTATCTGGGAAAGGCCTCGGCGCTGGAGGCCTGGGCCTCGCCGCTCTATGCCGATTTGAAAGGCTTGCCGCCCTTGCTGATCTTTGTCAGCAAAAGCGAATGCCTGTTGGACGACTCCCTGCGCCTCGCCGCCAAAGCGCGGGCGGCGGGCGTTTCGGTTGATTTACAAGCCTGGGAGGATTTATCGCACGTCTGGCCGGTGGCCGTTGGTTTCTTGCCCGAAGCACGGGCGGCGTTGTCACTCATCGCGGACTTTGCCCAGCGGCAACTCGCAGGGTCTATTCATTCTCTGACCAACTGAACCTGTCAGTCCGAAAATTGAACAGGATGCGCAGGATTTTCAGGATGAACAGGATGAGCCGAAAGAAAGCGCTGAAACAATTTCAGGGCGGCGGCTCAGCCCAGGTGCGGTGCGCCTCCTCACGGGCAGGCGTGGCGGCGGACAGGAGCGTGCCGTAGGGTTACCTTCTCAAACCGCGCAAACATTCCATCGCATCGGCACAATTTTTTGTAAGTCAGCATCACCGCGACTACACCCCACCTCAACTTCACTTGATCTTCCCCAACATCTCATACAGCCAAATCAGCGCCGCATTCATCATCTGTTCGCCCGCGCCCACCGCCACGGGCGCAACCTGATTGTCCGCGCCGTAGCCGCCTTCCGCCACTGCTTCAATCGTCGGGAAGTATTGGTGGTAGCCGTTGCAGTAGCCGAAAAAGAAAAGCTGTTTGACGCGCGCGCGTTCTTTCAAACGGATGGCGTGGTTGCTGAAGAATTCGCCCGACGCGCCGACTAGCGCGATCTCGTTGTTCAACAAAGCGACGGTCAGGCGCGGTCGCACGCCGTCCGCATATTCGTCAATGAAATTGGGGATGAGTTCGGGGAAGAAGCCCTTTTCGTATAAGCCGCGAATCACCGGATTGGCGAGGTCGGTGCGCGAGGTGAATTTGAAACGCTCTTCGCGGATTTGCAGCCTGGGTTGTTTGACCTCTTGCGGTTGCAGACTTGTGGCTAGCTTGACCGCCTCACGCGCGAGGGCCTGGCCGAACTCCAGGTGGTCTTTATACGCACCCTTGTTGACTGACTGATCGCCTGACGCGCCTTGCATAAAGATGGCGGGCGCGCCGGTCTCTTTTTCAACGGCGGCTTTCATTGCGCCGACGTAATCCGCCGAAAACTTGAGCAGGCTGGACGGCAGCATCGTGGGGTGCGCGGTGAAGTTGACCACGACGGCCAGCGGCTTTCCTTGCAGATCGTCAAAGCGCATGACGGCCAGGTCGCGGTCGCTCGGTTTGGGTTCGAGCTTGGTGTGGCGGTTGCGATTGAAGTTGGCGAGTTGCGTCGTGCCAGCGGCAAATTTGGCGGGCACGAGTTTTTGATTCGCCTCGACAATCGCGGCGACGATGGCGTCTTCGAGTTGCGTGTAATAACGCAGCGCCGCGTCAAACCGGCCCTGGCCTTTGCCCGGCGCGTTGCTCAGTTCGAGCACCGGCCCGTGGTGCGTGTGCGAACCGGCGATGAAGGAATACTCGATGCCCGCTTCGGCTTTGATGCGCTGGCGAATGCGTTGCAACGAGGCCTCCGCCGGGGCGCGGCCCAAGTCCAGGCCAACGATCGCCAGCTTTTGCGCGCCCGTCTGAATGACCAGCGCGGCGGCATAGAGCGGATCGAGCGTGCCTTCAGACAATTTGTCGTGACGGTCGCCATAGCCCCACATCGGTACCGGTTCGCGTGGCGTAATGTCGCGGCGGGCGGTACCGGCTTTGAAGGTATCGGACGTTTGTGCTGACGCGGCAAAGCCGCAGGATAGAACGAGCAGCAAAGTACAGAGCAATTTCATAGCTTCTCTTTCGTTGATATACCGTTCAGGTAACCGAAGGGTGTGCGTAATTCAGCAAGTTCCGAAGCCAGCTCCGTAGGAGCTAAATGTTTATAGAAATCGCGTGGTTATTGCTCTCAAGCTCTGTAGGAGCGGCATGTGCCAGAGGTCGCTCCGCTGGAGCTTGGGAACAACGGCTCACCAAAACTATAAACATGCCGCACCGCTGGCGCTAAAACCGCTGCAAACACAGGACGGGAATTACGCACAGACTTCTTTAGTGTTTGTTTCCCAATCCGAATTGATCACCCGCCCGCACCGGTTTGCCATCGGTGAAATCAATTTCCAGCACCTTTTCGCTCATCACTTGCCTTCCAGCTTCATCGGTCAGTTTGGTGACGATTTGCTTGGTCTTTACGTCAAAGACTTCGCCGGTCGAGGGCCAGGCGTGTTGGCCGTCGAGCGAGAACGTAATCCAGCCGGGTTGATCGCGCACTTTGAGGCTGGTGATGAGTTTGGGCGGCATCACCGTCGCGTCAAACACATGCATGCGTTCGTTGAAAGCGTCGCAGACCCACAGTTCTTTTTCATCCGGCGTCAGGCCGATGCCGTGGCTGGGGCAGCCGTGGCGCTTGACCGGGCCTTGCTGAAAGCCTGGGACTTCGACGCGGTGCAACATTTTGCCGGTGCGCAAGTCGCCGATTTCAAAGCCCAGCAGTTCGTTCACATTGACGAAGCAGAGCGTTTGCGCGCCGTTGATCGTGAACGGGCGAATGGCTTTGGTGAAGGGGCCTGCCTCGCTGCTGACTTCGTGGGTTTTGGTGTCGGTCACACGCAGCAACGGTGATTTCAGCCCCGCCAAATAAGCGTGTTTGCCATCCAGCGAATAAACGGTGTTGTGCGCGCCCGCGTTGAGCACGAGCTTTTTGATGACCGCACCGTCCAGCGCATTGACCACCAGCCAGTGCGGCCCTTCAAACGAAGGCACGTACATGATTTTGCCGTCGGGCGAGAGCGCCATGCGATCCGCGCCGCCCTCAAATTCCTTGTCCCAGATTTTCTTTTCGCTGAGCAAGTCCCAGCAGGCGACGCGCTTGGGTGTGCTCACATAAATTTTGCCGGTCTTGGCATTGGCGACGATGCCTTTGACGTTTTCGGGTTCCTGTCCAGCGGGCACCTCCCACGTGGGGATGCGTTTGACGAATTTGTATCCCGCGTCAATGTCGTAAACCAAAATGCCTACGCCGCCATATTCGACGTAATTGCGGATGCCGGGTTCGGCGACGTACAAGTAACGTTTGGTGACTTTGGCCGTGCTGTTAAAGGTGAAGCCAGCCGCGCCGAGCAGGACGAAGAGCAAGGTGACGAAGAGGTAGCGGTGACGGGTCATAGTCTGAGCCTCCGAAGTGGTGTTGCGTTGTGGTTGAAACGAGAGAGCCTTGAACGAACGTCGAATGCAAAGCGGCGCGATTCTAGCCCAGGCCGCTAGCGTTACCAAGCTGCTGCCTTGTGCTCTTGTGCTGGGTGTGTATCAAAGTTTTGCACAAAGGCAAGCCGGGCGGCTGCGGTGCACGTAGCGCAACCTCGGCAGGTTGCGCTACGTGCACTGCAACGTTCGTTTCCGCCTGCGGAAAACTTTGACGCACACCCCCTTGCGCTGCTGTTGCGGTTACCGATAATGCGCAGCACGTTTTAACCCTCGTGAGTTGGAGAACCTGATGCTAAAAGCAGTTTTTATCGTCGCCCTGACGTTTTGGTTGTCGGCAGTCGCCGGGTTATTGAAGCCGAACTTGGCCACCGTGCTGCAAAGCAAATCCCAAGTCGTCTTACTCGGTACCGGTACGCCCAACGCCGACCCAGACCGTGCTGGCCCAGCCGTCGCCGTGGTCGTCAACGATACGCCGTATCTGATTGATTGCGGCCCGGGGGTTGTGCGGCGTGCGGCGGCGGCGGCGCGCAATGGTGTGAAAGGATTGGCGGTCGAAAAGCTGCGGCGCGCTTTCATTACGCATTTGCATTCGGATCACACGGTTGGCTATCCCGATTTGATCTTCACGCCCGCCGTGTTGGAGCGCAACGCGCCGTTGGAAGTTTACGGCCCGCCCGGCTTGCGCGCGATGACGCAACACATTCTGGCGGCGTACAGGGAAGACATCGAAATCCGGTTGCGCGGTTTGGAGCCGAGCAAGCCTGCGGGTTACACGGTCAATGTGCATGAGATTAAGCCGGGCCCGATTTACCGCGATGCCAACGTGGCGGTCAAAGCCTTCGCGGTCAAACACGGTTCGTGGAAATACGCCTATGGGTTTCGCTTTGAAGCCGCCGACCGCACCGTCGTACTTTCTGGCGATTGCGCGCCCAGCCAGAGCGTTGTTGAGAACTGCCAAGGTTGTGATGTGTTGATTCACGAAGTCTATTCGACCGCCGGCTTCGCGCGCCGCCCGCCCGAATGGCAACGCTATCACGCCAGTTTCCATACCTCGTCGCGTGAATTGGCCGAGTTGGCGAAACAAGCGCAGCCGAAGCTCTTGATTCTGTATCACCAACTGTTATGGGGCGCGACGAAAGACGAGTTGCTGGACGAGATCAAACGCGCCGGGTATGCGGGCAAAGTAGTTTTCGGCAACGATCTGGACGTTTATTGAAAGCAGGATTTACGCAAATGATCAGTGCTCGGCAGGCCCTCAAATCAAGCCTGCGTATTCGGCGCGGCGGATGGCTTCGAGCCGCGTATGCGCATTGAGTTTCTGCAGAATGCGTTGAATGTGGTTATTCACGGTCGTGCGGCTGATATGGAATTGACTGGCGATGTCGCCCGTCGTCGTGCCTTTTGCCAATTCACGCAAGACTTCCAACTCGCGGGTAGTCAGTTCGACGGTGCGGGCCGGTGCGCGGGTGGTGGCGACCACGGCGCGGGCTTCGGCGGGTGACAGCTTGGCCTCGTTGACGATGAAATCGCGCACCAGCAATTCCAGCCGTTTGCGCACATCAATGCCACGGATGATATGCAGCGCATACGGCGTGCTGGCATTGGTGATCTGCGCACGCAGCGTCGAGACATTGCACCACTGCAGGCCTTGCGGCGTGGGCACTTGCATATCAAAGTTGCTGATGGGGTGTTGACATTGCGCCGCGCGCCGCACACTACAAGCCGCCGAACAGACCGGCCCGCATTCATCCACGCCTTGCAGAATCTGGCTGCAACGCTGGCCCAACGTGGCGGCGGCGGGGCGATCAAACAGCGCTGCCGCTCCGGCATTCCAGGCTACGATCAAGCCCGCGCCATCCACGGCGAACGCCGCATCAGCCGTGCTCTCAACCATTTCTTTCAGTTCCCGCAGCAGCATGTGGTCAACCTCATCAGGAAGATGATGCGAAATGATTATTGTCTGGCCTCGCTCAGAAAGTAAATGATGTGCCCGTCCAGCGAAGCCCGCTGTGGGAGCTATGCACGAATCGTAATGGGCGGTCTGGCAAGTCGCCGGCCTGTCAGATAAGCCGCACCGCCAAGGCTCCCGGCGGGCTTCACGCTATTGCCGGTCAAGCAGCAGTGCCACAACTGCCGGTGCCAGGTGATGGTGAAGGAATTTTCCTTCCTGCAAAGCTGTTAGCCCAGCAGAACTTACGCAAGGATTTGCCACAGAGGCACGGAGACACAGAGGAAGACCGCGATCTCCGGCAGAATTGTAACAAAGCTCTGTGCCTCTGTGTCTCTGTGGCTACCTCGCTCGCGTTTTGCATAAGTCCTGCCCAGCATAAACAGATGCCCAAAGTGTCAATGTGACGGTTACAGCGTAATCAATGTAATGAGTGACGGAGGTCTTCATGGAAAGTAACGGGTGTGAGGGTACGCCAGGCCGGAGCTTGGCGTGGTTATGGAGAATGGCGTTGTTGCTGCTGGCGGGGCTGTTCTTGCGCGTTGATCCAGCCGCGGCGCAGGTGAAATGAGCGCCTTCGACGCTTCCGGTCGGAAGCCTCAATCAAACCAGCCGCGCGCAAGTGCCAGGAGAATTTTCCCTCGGCTGGACTTTCGATTATCAGTATTTCAAGCGCGCGCAAGCGGGAACCAAACCGACAGCGAATCCGAAAAACGAACAGACGATGGTGCGCACGTCGTTTCTCAACCTGAACTATCAAATCAGCCGGCGGCTTGCGTTCACCGCGCTCTTGCCCGTGCGCATGGTTAGTGCGCCCAAGGATATTCGCCCCGGCGAACGCGTGACGCGCACCTTCAAAGGACTGGGCGATCTGCTGGTGCTGGGGAATTACCAACTCAACCTGCCCGAAAAACCTGCGCGCCCGGCCTTCGCGGTGCAGTTCGGCTTGCGGCTCCCGACGGGCCAGGCCCAGCCGGATCACACCTGGGCGGGCAGTCTCTCGCGCGATCCGGTGCTGCAAACCGGTTACGGTACGGTTGATCCGATGTTGGGCGTCAGTTGTTATCAGCAATGGGGCCGCACGGGGTTGTCCGCGAACGTGCTGGCGCGCTTGTCGGGCGGAGAGAATCGTTACGGCCTCAAGTTTAGCCACGAAGTGCAAGGCGGCGCAGGGCTGGCGCGGTCATTCAAAGCGCCGCGCAAGTTCGCTGCATTCCTCAACGGCACACAGTTGGGCTTGCGCGTTTATGGCGTGAAAAGCGGCCACGATTACGATCAGGGCAAGCAGGTCTTCAACACTGGCGGCCAATGGCTCTACTTGTTGCCGACGCTGAACCTGGAAACGAAAAGCGGCGTCACGTACTTCTTTCAGTTCCAGCTTCCCGTTTATCAAAACGTCAATGGCGGCCAACTCGTCGCGCCTTACGGCTTCACCACCGGCATTGCCTTCACGCCCTTCCGCCGCAAGGCGAGCCGGGAAGCGGCTGCGCAGCTTGAACCAGCGGGCGTTAGCGCTCCCGGTGAGCCGGAGGTCATCTCGCGCGGTGAACGGGTCGAACTGCAAAACCACCTGGCCGCAGGCCGCGTGACGGTCTTTGAGTTCTATGCGGATTGGTGCGCCGTGTGCAGGCGGTTGGATTCAGGGCTGAAGCAGTTGGCGCTCACACGTCAGGACTGGGTCTTGAAGCGGGTCAATATCGGTGACGGTGAAACGGCGGTGAGCAAACAGTACGACATTACCGCGACGCCGACTTTTCGCGTTTATGGAGCGGATGGAACGCTGGTCAAGGCCTTTGTCACGGACGACCTGCAAAAGCTGGCAGACGTCATCAAAGACGCCCGCGCGCATTGATCATCCGCACCAAACAAATGATGAAATCGCATTATTGTCAGGCCCTCCACAAGCGGCAAATACTGCGCGGCGACAAACCGTCTTTTCGCTCGCGTGCGCGTCGTTGAGCCAGCCCGGCGCAACGACGCGCACGCCAAGGTTGAGTTGAGTTTCAGCGACTAGAGCGGTTTGCAATGGCGTTTACGGGAGTCAGTTGACGCTGGGACAGTACCGCGCGCGTGAGCAAGCGGCGTGTCAAGCTGGCACCATTGGCTAAATTACCAAAGCTCCGCTTGCTGACGCGCGCGGTACTGTCTCGCTGCGCGGTTTTCCCGTACATCGTAGTGAAAACCGATCTAATACAAAAAAGGAGCTTGCCATGATTACTACTTGGGATTGGTCACACTTGCGCAGCAGTGCTGCGACGTTGGTGCTGGTCGGCTGGGCTTTGTTGGGCGCGTCCTCTCCGCCGTCAATCGCCCGCGCGCAAGAAGCCATGAAACAGAAGGGGCACATCGAGTGTTACATCAAATGCTGCCCGATAGAAATTGGCTGCAAGTGGGTTTCAGGCAGCGCCAGCGCGACGCGGTTGGCAGACCCTGGCGCCCAGATCACCGTCAACGGCAGGCAGTTGCTGGCCGAGTTCAAACCAACCGCCGCGCAAAAAGTTTACGAGGTCAAGCAAGAGACGAAACTTGACGCGCAGACGGCTGAGGCCCTGGGCTTCAAGGAAATCACGCTCTTGCCCGGACAGTACCCGCTCACTCAGTTGGGGAATGGCCGGGCGAAAGTCGCTATCAAGGTCAGAACGGCTGGGGCGAAGAGCAAGCGGGCCGATTCGAGCGACTGAAGCGCGTGACTGTTGAGGCCTCGCACATGGCTTGGCCGTTGATTATTCAAGGTGGGATTCGCCTTCAACAAGGCCTTCAACAAGGATGGCTATGTCGAGCCGCCGCCCGTCACTAGCGGCGACGATCTCGTCATCTGCGCTCGGTCCCTGCCCCCCGCACAAAAACAGTTACGGCCCCGCAGATGTGATCAATTATCTGCTGGGCGTGTGCCAATCCCCGTTGGCTTGATTTAGCCCGGCGCATGCTGAATAAATTCCTGTCGCCAGACCTGCTGACGGCCCCGGCGTAAGCGGGCGGCTGTCCGCACAACCAGCTTGTAAAAACTCGTAAAAGCTCTTTCTGCAACGCAAATTGCCACGACTCGGCCCGTGGTTGCTGGCTATACTGTGGACAAGCTCATCGCAACAACCTTGCGACCTGAAACCATTGGCGGCTTGCTCATAGCTGCCACCGTATTGAAGGAGAAAAACATGAAACGCCAGCTACCGTTTGTGACTTGCTTGGTTCTCTGTCTGTTGGCTGTGCCGGGCTGGGGACAGACGGTCGTGCAATTGTCGCTCAAATCCGAAGTGCTCGGCGAAGTGCGCACGTTGCTGGTACGCACGCCGCGCGGCTACGAACAGAATGAATTGCGTTATCCGGTGTTGTATATGACCGATGGCGCGGCGCAGTTCGAGCACACCAACAGCACGATTGAATTTCTCGCGCGCAATGGCCGCATGCCTGAAATGATCGTGGTTGCGATCAACAACACCGACCGCACGCGCGACCTGACACCCACCAAAGGCGCGTTGCGTGATGCGGCCAACGGAGAGCCGCTCAATTTCCCCACAGCGGGCGGGGCCGAAAAGTTCCTGACCTTCATCGAAAAAGAACTGATCCCGCAAATCGAAGGCGCCTATCGCACGCATCCCTATCGCATCTTCGCCGGGCATTCGTTTGGCGGCCTCTTGGCCCTGCATACCTTTTTGAATCACACCGAGTTGTTCAACGCCTATCTGGCCGTTAGCCCTACTACTCCATCAAGCTGTAAGTGATGGATGCTGAGAGCGCATCCGGGATGTAGGGCGGGATTAAATCCCGCCCTACATCCCTCATTTTCAGCTTGATGGAGTACTACGTTCCCCTGGGATAACAATCTGGTCTTGCGGCAGGCCGAGAAATTTTTCAAAGACCGCAAGGAATTGAAACGCACGCTCTTTTTCTCGCTGGGCAATGAAGGCGGCGACATGCAACGCGGTTTCGAGAATTTCAAAGGACTCCTGGCCAAGCAAAAGCCATCAGGTTTCTTGTGGGATTCCATGCTGCTGTTGGACGAAGATCACGGCACCGTTCCTTTGCGCAGCCACTATCACGGCTTACGCAAAATTTTCGAGCAGTGGCAGATGCCCGCCGACGCGGCGACCGGCGCGCTCATTGGCGGCTTGCATGGCGTGGACGAGCATTACCGCAAGCTGACTGAGCGTTACGGTTTCACCATTGCCCCGCCCGAAGCGCTGGTCAACCAACTCGGCTATCAACTGCTGCGCGCGGGCCGGGCGGATGAGGCCATCGCGGCGTTCAAAGCCAATGTCGAACGCTATCCGCAATCGGCCAATGTGTATGACAGCTTGGGAGAAGCTTACGAGAAAAGTGGCAAGCTGGAACTGGCTCGGGCGAACTATGAACGGGCGGCGCAGTTGGGCGCGCAGCACAAGGACGCCAATCAGGCTGTGTTCCAGGACAATTTCAAGCGCGTGGCCGAGTTGTTGCTGAAGAAAGCCAAGACTGCGGGGCAATAACACCTGCCCACGCTGCTGCCCGAATTTTCACAGAAAGAAAATCTGCCGCTGTCTTTCTCTCTATGTTCCCTCAGCTTCTGCCACACACGCGGCACTTTCTCGGTTGCCCGAAGGCCAAACCTCAGCCGCCGCCTTGACGCTGCGAATGGATTGGCTAAAGTCGCACAGAGCCTTTAAGCTGGCACCAGGGTTCATTCGTCTTACTTTCGTCTGCTATCTTGACCGGAAATTTATGTGTGGGATTGTTGGCATCGTGGCCACGACAGGCAGGGAACTGACGGCGCAGCTTCAACCGATGCTGGATGCGCAGGCGCATCGCGGGCCGGATGCCTGGGGCGTCTGGCCGGCGGCTGGTGTGGCGAGTCTGTGCGCGTTTGGGCACCGGCGCTTGGCCATCATTGATTTGTCAGCAGCGGGCAAACAACCCATGTCGAATGCCGACGGCAGCGTGTGGATTACGTTCAATGGCGAAATTTACAACTTCCAGCAACTGCGGCGGGAATTGGAAAGTCGCGGCCATCGCTTTCGCACGCGCACCGACACCGAGACGATCATTTATGCCTACGAAGAATGGGGCGTCGAATGCGTCAAACATTTGCGCGGCATGTTTGCCTTTGGAATTTGGGATGCGCGTCGCCAGCGTTTGTTGCTGGCGCGTGATCGCGTCGGCAAGAAACCGCTCTTTTACGCGCAAGCGGGCGAACGGTTTCTGTTCGCGTCAGAGTTGCAAGGTTTGCTCGCCGATGCTGAAGTGCCGCGCGTTGTGAACGCGGCAGCCATTGATGCTTATTTGAGCTATGGCTATATCCCTGCGCCGCACACGGCGTATCAGGGCGTCTTCAAGTTGCCGCCCGCGCATTGGTTGACGCTCGACGTGACGCCGGACGGCTTCACCACGCGCGTTGAGCGTTACTGGTCGCTGGCCTATCAGCCGAAGCTGACGCTGAGCGCCGAAGAAGCGGGTGAGCAGTTGCGGGCTGTGCTGACCGAAGCCGTGCGCTTGCGCATGATCAGCGATGTGCCGTTGGGCGCGTTTCTGTCCGGCGGGATTGATTCGAGCATCGTCGTCGGCTTGATGGCGCAGTTATCGGGGCAGCCGGTCAAAACCTTTTCGATTGGCTTTGCGGAAGCGGCCTTCAATGAAACCGAGCACGCGCGGCGCATCGCGCAAAAGTGGCAGACCGAGCATCACGAATTTATCGTCCAGCCCAACGCGCTGGAGATTTTGCCGAAACTGGTGCGGCATTATGGCGAACCTTACGCCGATTCATCGGCGCTGCCCACGTTTTATGTCGCCCAACTGACGCGCCAGCACGTGACGGTGGCGCTCAATGGCGATGGCGGCGACGAGAGCTTTGCCGGTTACGAACGTTATCTAGGCAATCGCGTCGCCGAACGGATGCAGGCCGTGCCGGGCGCGGCTTGGGCCGGACGCACGCTCGGCGGCCTCCTCCCGGATTCGCTTGATCCGAAAAATCGGTTGCGCACGCTGCGGCGCTTCCTCAGTGTGGCCGCGCAACCGATGGCCGAACGCTACACGCGCTGGCTCAGCTTCTTTCACACCGAAACCAAGCTGCCGCTTTACAGTCCCGAATTTGCGGCGCAACTCAACGGCACGCGGGACGGCTATTTGAATGCGCTGTTTGCCGAAGTGCTGCAAAATTCAGAGGCCATTGATCCCATTGACGCAGCAATGGCCGTGGATGTGCAGTCCTATCTGCCGTTTGATTTGCTGGTCAAAGTGGACATCACCTCGATGGCGAACAGCCTGGAAGCGCGTTCGCCCTTTCTCGATCACGAGGTGATGGAGTTGGCGGCACGGTTGCCCGCGCACCTGAAAGCGCCGGGCAAGGATTTGAAGCATCTGCTCAAACGCACCTTCGCCGATTTGTTGCCGCCGGAAAACGTCAACCGGCGCAAGATGGGCTTCGGCGTCCCGGTCGGCGCCTGGTTCCGGCGCGAGTTGCGCGACTTCGTGCGCGATGTGCTGCTATCGCCCACAGCCGTACAGCGCGGCTATTTCAAGCGCGCCGAAGTTGAGCGTCTGGTGACGGAACATCAGGCGGGGCGGGCGGATTATGCGTTTCAGCTTTGGAGCTTGTTGATGTTGGAATTGTGGCAGCGGGAGTTTATCGCTGACTGATGAACGCCACCTCCTCCCGCCTCAAAATCGTGCGCATCATTGACCGCCTCAACGTCGGCGGCCCCGCCAAACACGTGACCTGGCTGACGGCCGGACTCGATCCGGCGGAGTTTGAAACGACCTTGATCACCGGCACCGTGCCGCCGCACGAAGGCGATATGACCTGGTTCGCCACGGCTGCCGGGATTGAGCCGCTGATCATCAAAGAGATGAGCCGCGAGCTCAGCCCGCGCGACCTGCTCGTCATTTTCAAACTGCTGCGCGTTTTCTGGCGCTTGAAACCACAGATCATCCACACGCACAAAGCCAAAGCCGGAGCGGCGGGGCGTGTGGCCGCCTGGCTTTACAAATGGCTGACGCCGTCGGCGTTGTGGCTGTGCCCACGCCCGTGCCGTGTCGTGCACACCTTTCACGGCCACATCTTTCATAGCTATTACGGCGCGGCCAAAACCCGGCTGTTTGTCTGGATCGAGCGCGTGCTGGCGCGCCTGTGCACGGATTGCATCATCACGATCAGCCAGCAGCAGCGGCGCGAGATCAACGAAGTTTTCGGCGTGGGCCGCACCGCGCAATTCCGCGTGATCCCCTTGGGCATTGATCTTGCCGAAGCGCAAAGACCAAAAACTGGCCCAACGTTGCGCGCGCAATACAGGCTGGCGGAGGAGCCTTTGACGTTGGGCATTGTCGGGCGTTTGTGCGAGGTCAAAAATCACGCGTTGTTATTGCGCGTGCTGGCGTATTTGCAAGCGCAGCAGCCTGACCTGCCAGAGCGGTTGCATTGCTTCATTATCGGCGATGGCGAATTGCGCGCGTCGTTGGAAGCTTTGACGGATGAATTGAAGCTGCGCCACTGCGTGACATTCACCGGTTTTCGCGACGATGCGGCGGCGCTGTATCAAGAACTGGATTTAGTCGCGCTGACATCGTTGAATGAAGGCACGCCGCTGACCTTAATCGAAGCGCTCAACAGCGGGCGTCCGGTGCTGGCCACGGCGGTGGGCGGCGTTGTGGATATTCTGGGCGCGCAGCTTGAAGCGCTGGACGGGTTCACCCGTTGGGAACATGGGCTGACGGCGGCCAGCGGCGATGTCACAGCGTTGGCGCAAGCGCTGCGGTATTTGCTCAACCGGCCTGAATTGCGCAAACAAATGGGCGCCCAGGGGCAAGCATTTGTGCGCACGGCGCTGTCGCGCGAACGTTTGTTACGCGACATTGCGGTACTCTACCGCGAAATGGCTCCTTGACGGCCAGGGCTCTAGCAAAGTCCTCAAAACATCCGCCAAGACGCTTGGCTGACTCCTGATTCCTGACTCCTGATTCCTGACAAATTGAAAATCAGCCGTCATTTTTAGTTTATCAGGAATCAGGAGTCAGGAATCAGGAGTCAGCCAAACCGTTCAGGCGCCTGCACTGGCGGCTCTGCAAAGGTCCTGCCTTGACAGCATAACTTGGCAAAGCTTTTGGTTGATGGCGGGCGGCCCTTTATACTGCCCCGGCGAGCTGCGCATTGCGCAATCCTAAAATCTCAGGAGAATTGATGAAGGTATTAATTACGGGTGGCGCCGGATTTATCGGCTCACACTTGGCCGAACAGCATCTGCGGGTTGGTGATGAGGTTTATGTCATTGATGACCTCTCGACCGGCTCGGTCGAAAACATCCAACACCTCAAGGAATTTCCCGGCTTTCACTATCACATAGACACCGTCACCAACACGCGCTTGACGGCGGAGTTGGTGGATCTGTGTGATGCGATCTATCACTTGGCGGCGGCGGTGGGCGTCAAACTGATTGTCGAAAGCCCGGTGCGCACCATCGAAACCAACATTCGCGGCACCGAAGTCGTGCTGGAACTGGCGGCCAAAAAACGTAAACGCGTCTTGGTCGCTTCGACTTCGGAAGTGTATGGCAAACGCGAACAGGTGCCTTTTCACGAAGACGACGACCTGGTGATGGGCGCGACCAACAAAGGCCGTTGGAGCTATGCCTGCTCCAAGGCGATTGATGAATTCCTGGCCATCGCCTATTGGAAAGAGAAACAGGTGCCGACCGTGATCGTGCGCCTGTTCAACACGGTCGGCCCGCGCCAGACAGGGCAATACGGCATGGTGATTCCGAATTTCGTGCGGCAGGCGTTGCAGGGTGAACCGATCACCGTGTATGGCGACGGCACGCAATCGCGCTGCTTTACGCACGTTTATGACATTGTCGGGGCGTTGATGAAATTGATTGGGCATCCTGCGGCGGTGGGCGAGGTTTATAACATCGGCAGCACACAGGAAGTGACGATGTTGCAATTGGCCGAGCGCATCAGGGAACTGACCGGCTCGCCTTCGGACATCGTTTTCCTGCCTTACGAGCAAGCGTATGAAATGGGTTTTGAAGATATGTTGCGGCGCGTGCCTGACATCGGCAAGATACAGCGGTTAATCGGCTATCAACCGAGTTTCACTTTGGACGAAATTCTCACGAGTGTGATAGAGTCGCAGCGCGTCAAGTTAGCGAATCGGAGCGGAACGATCTTACCTGCGTTTCGCACTTAGCCCTACTCACTGGATCAATTACTTGAAGCTTATGACGTCACTGGAGCAGGCGCGGCTGCTGCGGTTGGCGCGTAGTTTGGCGGATCTACCGGCAGTCCGTTCGGCAACTCCGGCCTGCGGGCCATCTCTCAGGAGAAGAAGTATATGTGGCTTGCTGCGAGTGTCGGCGCCTTCACTCTGCTGTTGAGCTTGGGTTTGACTTATCTGGTACGCGCGCAGGCAACCCGCTTTGGCTTTGTTGCCGCGCCGCGTCAGGATCGTTGGCATCAGCGGCCCACCGCCTTGATGGGCGGCATTGCGATTTATGCCGCCTTTCTGACCAGTTACTTTTGGGTCTTCCCTCATTCGCCAAAGATGGTGGCGATTCTGGTGGCCGGCACCTTGCTGTTCGTGACCGGCCTGCTGGATGATCTGGTTCAGTTCAAACCCTACATCAAACTGGTGATGCAATTGGTGGCGGCGGCGATCACGGTCTATAGCGGCTTGCGGCTGCAATTGACGGGTTCCGAACTGCTCAATGATTTCATCACGATTTTCTGGCTGGTCGGGCTGACCAACGCCGTCAACCTGCTCGACAATATGGACGGTTTGGCCGGCGGCATCTCCCTCATTGCCTGCGTCTATCTTTCGCTCACCTTCTACTTAAACGGTCAGGTTTACGAAGCCATGCTGACCGTGCTGCTGGCGGGTGCCCTGCTGGGGTTTCTGGTTTTCAATTTCAAACCGGCCTCGATCTTTATGGGCGATTGCGGCTCCATGTTTTTGGGCTACACGCTGGGCGGCATCGCCTTGCTCAGCAATTACGGCTTCACGCGCAACCTGGCCTCGGTCTTTTTGACGCCGGTGCTGATTCTGATGATTCCCATCTTCGACACCTGTCTGGTGACGATCACGCGCAAGGGGGCGGGCCGTCCGGTGTCGCAGGGCGGGCGCGATCACACCTCGCATCGTTTGGTGGCGCTGGGCATGTCCGAACGCAAAGCCGTGTTGGTGCTGTATGTGTTGGCGGCGATGTCGGGCGCGTTGGCCTTGCTGGTGCGCGGCGCGCGACTGGAAGTGACGGTGTTAGTCGCCTCCGGCTTTGCGCTGACGATCATTATGCTGGGGCTGTATCTCGGCAAAGTGCGCGTTTATGCAGACGGTCGGCATCACGGGAATGAACTGGTCAATGTGCTGAAAGATTTCGCCTACAAACGGCGCGTCTTTGAGATTCTGCTCGATTTCTGTTTGATCGTGCTGGCCTATTTCGGCGCCTATCTGCTGCGCTTCGAGAGCGAATTGCCCGCCGAACAATGGGATATTTTCATCCGCACGCTGCCGCTGATTATCGCCATTCAATTACTGCTTTTTTTGGCGGGCGGCATCTATCGCGGTTTGTGGCGCTACATCGGAATTGACGATTTTCTGGCGCTGGCGCGCGCCGTCGGATTGGGAGTGGCCGTCAGTGCCTTGATGGTGTTTTCGGCCTACCGGTTTCGCGGGCCTTCGCGCGTGGTGTTTATCATTGACGCCTTGTTGCTGTTGGTGTTTATCGCGGCCAGCCGGTTGTCGTTCCGCCTGTTCGCCGCCTTGCTGGTGGGGCAACGCGTGGCGCAACCGAATGCCCGGCCCGTGCTGATTTATGGCGCGGGCGACGGCGGCGATTTTCTGATCCGCGAACTGGTCAATCATCCCGAATTGCATTACCGCCCCATCGGCTTTATTGACGACGACGAACGCAAAGCCGGCAAACTGATGCGCGGCTATCGCATCTTTTCCAGTGCCTTGCTGCCTGAATTGGTGGAAGAACACGGCGTCAGTGAAGTGCTGGTTTCCAGCATCAAAGTGCCCGAAAGCAAGCTGGATTTTTTGCGCGGCCTGGGCCTGGCGCCCAAACGCCTGCGCATTCAGCTTGAGTAAGCTGGCAAGCGTTGGCCTTGCAAATAAAACAAAGGGTGAAGCGCAATCGAGTTGCCGCTTCACCTTTTGTTTTAGGGGACGGAAGCCGATGCCGTAACCTTCAGTCACATTGCTGGTAGTGGCTCAAAGAGGGGAGGTCTTGCCGCAGATGGCCGCTGAAAAACGCGGATCAAACCTGTTGGCCATTCAATTGATCTGCGTGCCCCGCGTTGATCTGCGGCTTGGCTTTCTCCCCATTGACCCACTACCACATTGCTCAGCCGCGCTGTGACTTGGTGACGCTGCGGCTGTTTCTAAATCAAAGCACACAGGATTGGTATACGGGACAGTACCGCGCGCGCCGGCAAGCGGCACGTGGCGCGAGTGGCCGCTGGCTGACGCGCGCGGTACTGTCCCAATGTTGCGAGCTTCGATTTAGCGCATACCGTAAGCAGGCACAGGTATGTCGCCACTTTGTCCCTGGTTTTGAATCAGGAAGCTGCCGTTGCTGCTGCGTTTAACGAACCACGTACCACTCCGCCGCCAGACCGCAATATCCGCCTTGCCATCGCCGTCATAATCGCCCGGCGTCGGAATATCGAAGTACGGCGCATAGTTCGCGCCCCACGAATCCAGGATGAACCCGCCATCCGATGACTTGCGGATGTACCAGATCGAATCGGCCCCGCGCCAAATCGCCAAGTCCGCTTTGCCATCGCCGTCATAGTCAGCAGGCACCGGCGTATCGAAATACGGCGCATAACCCGCGCCCCATTGAATGCTCGTCACCGTGTTCGTCGAACTGTTCAGGATGATCCAATTGGGCGCAGGGGCAATCGCCCCGGGCCGGAAGATGGCCAAGTCGGTCTTGCCATCGCCATCGTAATCGGCAGGCACGGGGATGTCGTCCTGCTGTCCGTGTGTCAGGATCAGGAAGGAGCCGTTCGAACTGCGGTTGACGAACCAAGTGCCACTGCGCCGGAAGACGGCGATGTCCGTCTTGCCGTCGCCGTCGTAATCGCCCGGCACTGGCACATCCGTCGCCAGGCCCCAGGCTTTGACCAAGGCGCTGCCATCGCTGCTGCGTTTGACGTACCAAGTGCCGTTCGCGGGCCGGAAAACCGCGATGTCGGTTTTCCCGTCGCCATCGTAATCACCGCTCAGCGACACATCGCCCGTCGTGCCCCATTGCAGCGTTTGCGCCTGCTGCTCGCCGCTGCGCTGAATACGCCATTCACCGTTGGCTGCGAGCAAGGCCAGATCGCTCTTGCCATCGCCATCGTAATCGTTGCGCAAGGCCAACGCCGCCATGTTCGTGCTGATCAACACCGTGTAGCTTTGACTGGCGGAACAACCGTTGCTGGTGGCGGTGATGGTGAAGGTGTAGCTGCCCGCCGCCGTCGGGTAGCCAAAGAGCAAGCCCGCCGCGTTGTAGAAGCTCACGCCCGGTGGGAGCGTGCCGGTCAGCCCGTAACTGTAGCTGGCAGGAGGCGAGGCGATGATCGTTTGCGAGTAGAGTTGCCCGACGCTGCCCTTTGGCAAGCTGGTAGGCAAGGTGATCGTCGGGCAACCGCCGTTGCCGATCGCGACAGTGTAGCTGCGACTCCCCGTGCAACCGCCAAAGCCGGTCGCCGTCACCGTAAAAGTGGCTGAGCCATTCGCGGTCGGCGTCCCGCTCAGCACACCAGTCGCCGGATTGAGCGCCAAGCCTGCTGGCAGCGCGCCGCTCGTCACGGCAAAGGTGTAATTGCCGCCCGCCGGACTGGCCGTGATGCTCTGGCTGTAAGCCGTGCCAGTGGTTCCATTCGGCAAGCTGGCCGGAGACAACGTGACGGTTGGGCAAGTGATCGCCAGCGCATAGACCTGCGTGGCGCTGCAACCATTTGCCGCTTGCGCCCGCAGCGTGAAGTTAAACGTGCCAGTTACCAACGGCGTCCCGCTCAGCACGCCCGTGCTGGGGTTGAGCACCAAGCCGTTCGGCAGATTGCCCACCACCAGCGCGAATGAATAGCTGCCTGCCGGGCTGACCGTGATGGCCTGGTTGTAGGCCGTGCCCACCGTCGCATTGCTCAACGCGCCCAGCGTGATGGCCGGACAAGCAATCACTATTGTGTAATCGCGGAAGCCGCTGCAATTCAGCCCCACCGCCGCCGTCACGCGGAAGGCATACGTGCCCGCCTGCGTCGGCGTGCCGCTGAGCGCGCCCGTGCTGGCGTTGAGCGTCAAGCCATTCGGCAACGTGCCGCTCGTCACGCTGTAGCCGTAGCTGCCAGCGGGCACCCCGCTCACCGTTTGGTTGTAGGCCGCACCGACCGTTCCGTTGGACAGTGCCGCCGGGTTGAGGCTGATGGCCGGACAGTTCAGGTTGAGCGTGAAGGTGGCGTCGGCCATCGCCCCGCACTGGTCGGTAGCGCGGATGGTGATGACAAATGCTCCACCCGGGGCAGCGTTGGTCAAGCCGACCACGCCGGTTGTGCTATTGACCGTGAGGCCGCCCGTGTAACCGCCCGCGCTCAGCAGGGCGATGGAGTTGATTGACCCGTTGTCGCTCGGCCCACTGATTGGCGTGATGGTCAGCGCCTGGCCGATTCCGACTGTTTGCGGTGAACCGTAGCCGAGTGTCGGCGGCGGGTTGGCCGTGACAGTGACGTTCAGGTTGGCGCTGACTGACGAACCGCCACTGTCGGTCACGGTCAAGGCGAAGCTGGCGTTGGTTGCGCCGCAGGCGGCTACGACGTTGGCGGTCACGCCGCCCGCGCTATTTACGCTGAGGCCGGAGATGGTGACGCTGTTGACAGTCGCGCTCGTGGCGTTGTTGACCTTGATGCTCAGGGTGTTCTCGGCGTCTTCGGTGTCATTGACGTTGGCGATGGTGGCGCTGGCGGCTGGGCTGCCTTGCTGGCGCGCGACGGTGGCGGCGGCGATGGTGGGCGGGTTGTTAATCGGAACGACCTGCACATCCGTGATGGTGAATTCGGAGATGTCGGCGGCGGTCAATGAAACGCTATCCAGGCCGTCAATCGTGACGCCGCTGCCTTCGGCGGTCACGCGCAATTCGTCGCCAGTGTAGTTGGTGTTGTTGATCGTGAAGACAGTGCTGGCCGGATAGCTGGCGATGAAACCGGGTAAGCCGACAACCTGTTTGCTGTTGGGCCGATTGCCGCCGTTGGCGGCGACCCGTTGCCCGAAGCCGATGGGCCAGGCCGAAGTCGTGCCGACCGCGCCGGTGTGACCGGGAATGTCAATCACCAGCGCGCCGTTGTTGTAAACCTGCACGCGCTGCGTGGCGGAAGGGATGACGCCGAAGTCCGCCGTGACGGTGTAAATCTCGCTGGTGACGGCCACTGGTGTGCTTTGCGCTTGCTTGGGCGTGGTTGTTGGACGTAGCGGTGCTGAAGTCGCGATTGATTTCAGCATGCCCAACGTTTGGTTGGGAGTTCCATTGACCGTGCCGGTGGCCTTGGTCACAATCTTTGATCCGGCGGCGATAGCTCCAGCCTGAAACGCGGCCAACAACGCCTCCAAAGCTTGGGTGGCCCCCGCATCACCTAACATAATGCTCACGCCGTCCAGCTCGCTGCTGCCGATGTTCGAAACGGTGAGACCGCTAGGCCCGGCTGACAGTATGGCGGTTTGCGTCTGACCAGGGAGCAGCGGCTGCGCACTTTCAAAGGGTAAGCCGAATGCGCCTACTGCCGGATGGCTGGCGGCGATGGTGCCTTGATCCATGTGGGCCAGCACGGTGGCGCTGGAAACAAAGTTGACGAGGGCGGTGGGATTCAGCGCCGTTACGCTGATCTCCGTCACGTTGGGCGTCGGCAGGTTGGACGCATCGCGCACCGTCTTCGGATCTACAAAAGTAGCTTTCGCGGTATTGGAACGGGAGTCGTAATAACTTTTCGCGGCAGTGGTGTAAGGTGAAGCACCGCCGACAATCGTCAACGGAGACAGGTTCGGCCC
Organism: Acidobacteriota bacterium; assembly: GCA_016196035.1. Classification (NCBI taxonomy): domain Bacteria; kingdom Pseudomonadati; phylum Acidobacteriota; species Acidobacteriota bacterium. Next base: position 29,675 of record JACPYM010000097.1, read on the forward strand.
GACAAAGGCGAGCAACAGATTGCCCGTCGCGCCATAGAGTTGGAAGAGGGATTGCGTTGAGCCGATGCCGGAGAAGTCAACAGCGTGAATCACATCCATCCCATTGCCCGTGAAACTGGCAGTGGCGATGACTTGTCCTGCCAAGCCGTTTATCTGCCCGTGTGTCTGCATCGCAATAGTGTTGCCGTTGGGTCTGAGGTCTGCGGCTGGTTCCAGCGTGACTCCCGCACCTGTGGCCTGACCAAGCTGTATCGTGTAGCCATTCAGACCGGGGTTGTTGAGACCGGAAATGAGCACTGAACCATCCGGGCCAAGAGTGACTTGCGCTTGCCCCACTGTCGTCACCGGCATCCCGCCAATCACAAAAGCCCAACTCAATGCGTAACTGCGCAGGCCCACGCAGCCATTGCTGTCGGTTGCTCTGATGGTAAAGCTTGCGTTGCCAGCCTGCGGCGGCATGCCCGACAGCACGCCCGCCGCCGAAAGCATCAGCCACCCCGGCAAGGCGCTGCCACCGTTCAAACTGTAGCTCACCGCGCCAGTGCCGCCCGTCGTCGAGAGGCTTTGATTGTACGGCACTCCTGTTATGCCCGCAGGCAGCGTGTTGGGGCTGAGCGCCATCACCGGACAGTTGACCGTGAGCGTGAAGCTGGCATCGTTCGTCGCGCCGCAATTGTCAGTTGCGCGCACCGTGATCGTGTGCAGGCCGGTCGGCGCGGCGTTGCTGATTGCCACTACGCCACTGGCATTGACTGTCGGCGCGTTGTTGAGCGCGGGCGACACACTGACGATGCCGTAGCCGGTGATCGAACCGTTGTCACTGGCCGTCGCGGGGCTGACTGTCGTCGAACTGCCTGCCGTGATGCTTTGATTGCCGTAGCTGAGCGTGGGCAGCGTATTGGCCGTCACCGTAACGATGAAGTTGGCCGTCGCAGACGCGTTGTTGCCATCAGTCGCGGTCAACACGACCGTGTTATCGCCAACGGCCGCAGTGCACCCGGCAGCGACGGTCGCGGTGATCGTGCCGCCGCTGTTGCCGATGTTCGTGACGCTGAGGCCCGCCGGTACGGTCGTTGCCGTGACGCTGATGTTGCCTGCGGCGGTCAGATCATCGCTCACGGTGGACAGTGTGGCGGCGCTGCCAGCCGTGCCTTGTTGCCGCGTGATGGTGGCGCCCGCAATGATCACCGGTGGAGTATTCACGCATTTGCCCGCGCTGCCCGCCGCGACGATGGACTGAATCTCGCTAACGGTGAGTGCGCGGTTGTACAGCGCCAATTCATCAATGACGCCATTGAAAAAATTGTTGGCCGCCGCATTGCTTTCACTTCCGATCTGCAAGGGGTTCGCGTTGTTCTGCGGCGTGACGGTCTGCACGACGGTTCGATCAAGCACCCCGTTGAGATAAAGCTTCATCTCCGAGCCGGAGGCAGTCGCGGCGATGTGCGTGAGGACGCCCACGGGTATAACAGCCGTGGAGTACATGGTTTGAAAGTTGACGCCGTCGGAAAGCGTGAAACCGAGCTTGCCTTGATCCGTTAATGAACCGGTGCCCTGCACAAACAGCGTATAGGCTCCACTCAAGGTCGCCCCCGTATTGTTGCCTTTCCAGACGATGTCCATCCCGAAGAGATTGTTGGCATCCACTCTGACCCAGGCTTCAATCGTCAAAGTCGTCAGGTCGAGGCTGCTGTTATCGTTGATGCGGACGACACTGGCTTGCCCGCCGCTCTTGAAGCCTTGATTGACTTCGGCAGCCGGGAAGGAATGGCCGCTGCCTTCAATCACACCTGAATTGCCGCCGGCGATGTCGTTCGCGTTGCCGTCGAGCGGCCACCAACTGACCAGTCCGGCAGGCGGGGGTGCGCAAGTGAATACCGGCGCGGCCGCCGCAGGCTTCAGCCCGCGCCATTGCGCCAGGCTGAAAAGCAGGACGGCCAGGGTCAGGGCTGAGCAAAACAAGATGCGACGAGTCGAACGGGTTGGGCTAATGAACATGGCATTTCTCCTTGTTGTGTGACGGAAAAAAATTGGTTTGCATACTCTTTAGCGAAAAAAATGATTGCGCCGTCTCACCGCTGGTAATTATTTTCGTGCTTTCATGTTGGTATGGCAGAAACAGGCAAAACATCAGGGCAGAAACTTGGCGCTACCCTATAAAAATCGTAACTGCGCATCCAGGGGGGGCACTCCCGAATTATTTACAGGCAGAAAAATTTCCTTCTGTAAATTTTTCGGTGACAACGTAGGGGCAGACCTGGGTGTCTGCCCCGGTGGCATTAGACGTAAGCGGGGGCGTCTGACCCGACCGGGGCAGACACCCAGGTCTGCCCCTACGTTGTCGTCACCGGATTTTTTACAGGAAGAAAATTTTGATTTGCATACTCTTTAGCGAAAAAAATGGCTGCGCCGTCTCACCCCCTGGTAATTTTTTCTACGGCTCAGCCCCATTGAACATAGGCAACCTGCTTGGGCGCTTGTTAGAATGCGCCGCCACCGCAACACGATTGCGCCGTATCCAGGGGAAAGGCTTTCCATGTCTGAGACCGCGACAACCCCCGTCACACAACTCTTGCAAGCCTGGCGCGCGGGCGATCAGGCGGCGCTCGATCAACTGTTGCCGCTGGTACACACCGAATTGCACAGCCTGGCGCGCCGCATGATGAGCCGCGAAAATCCGGGCCACACCTGGCAAACAACTGAGTTAGTCAATGAGGCGTATCTGCGGCTGGTGGGGCAATCCCACCAGGCCGAATGGCAGGATCGCGCGCATTTCTTTGCCGTCGCCTCCCAGGTAATGCGCCATCTGTTGGTGGATCACGCCCGCACAAAGCAGGCGGGCAAACACGGCGGCGCCGTGCAACGCATGGCATTGGAAGAAGCGGCGCTCGTTGCGCCCGAACGCTCGGCCACCCTGCTGGCGCTGGATGAGGCGCTCGACCGGCTGGCGGGCGTTGACGCGCAAAAGAGCCGCATCGTCGAGTTGCGCTATTTCGGCGGCCTGACGGTTGATGAAGTCGCCGACGTGCTCGGTATCGCCGCCATCACGGTGAAACGCGAATGGGCCAGGGCGAAGCTGTGGCTGCATCGTGAAATGCAAACAGGGGCCGCGCAATGACTCCGGCATTTCAGCGTAGGGGCAGATCTGTGTGTCTGCCCCGGTGGCAGCAGACGGAATCGCAGGCCGCAAAAGCGACCGGGGCAGACACACAGGTCTGCCCCTACGTTGTCGGGGTTGACACGCAGGTCGGCCCTGATAGGTAGAAATCCAATGTCATACGATCCCGAAAAGCGAAGCTGTGGCCGCATCGTGAAATGCAAACAGGGGCCGCGCAATGATTCCGGCATTTCAGCGTAGGGGCAGACCTGTGTGTCTGCCCCGGTCGCATCAGACAAATTCGGATGCGTCAGAACCCAGCATGGTCGTCGCTCGATTCGCCTGCGCGGGTACGATTATTCGGCACCGGGCAAGTATTTTGTGACTTTTTGTGTGCAGCAGCGAAAATGCCTGTTCGGAGAGGTCAGCACGAGCGAGATGAGTTTGAACGAGGCCGGTCGGATGGTTGAAAAATGGTGGCAGGAGTTGACGCGCAAGTTTCCACTGGTGGATTTGGATGAGCACATCACGATGCCGAATCACTTGCACGGCATCATTGTGATCGTGGATCGGCGCAAGCGCGAGAAAGACCTTTTCTACGAAGGAAAAACAAACGACCACATCACACAAGCCCTGGCAGCGCTCCCTGAAAAGAGCGCGCCTTTGCCGGAAATCGTGCAATGGTTCAAGACGATGACCACCAATGAGTACATTCGCGGAGTCAAGCAATCGGATTGGCCGCGGTTTGAACGCAAACTCTGGCAGCGCAATTATTACGAGCACACCATTTTCAGTCTGCGGTCATTGCAGAATATTCGCCAATACATTCGCGCAAATCCCGCGCTGTGGCCGTATGACCGGGATAATTCCTTTGCTAGTGCGCCTGATCGTGAACAGGTCAGGCTGCTGCTTGCGAGCAAGTTTGAAATAACGGAGGAAGAACTCAATTTCATCCTCGATTTTGATGACGAATATCGGGAGGAAGAGGTTCCCGGCGCGTAGGGGCAGACCTGCGTGTCTGCCCTGGTGGTGTTTAGCGCATTCGATTTCGTCTCAGGCGACCGGGGCAGACACACAGGTCTGCCCCTACGTTGTTGGGTTGACACACAGGTCTGCCCCCTACGTTGTTGGGTTGACACGCAGGTCTGCCCCCTATGTTGTTGGGTTGACACGCAGGTCTGCCCTCGACGGTTGAGCGACAAGGCAGCAACAGGAAATGTGTAATGACACCGGCACGCTGGCAACAAGTTGACCAATGGCTCGAAGCCGCGCTCGAACAGCCACTGGCTGAACGCGCGGCCTTCCTGGCACAGACTTGCAACGGGGACGAGGCGTTGCGGCAAGAGGTCTTGTCGCTGGTGGCTGGCAGCGCGCGCGCCGACGATTTCTTTGAAGCGCCGCCGGTCGCCGAAATGAGCGCGGCGTTGCAACGCGCCGAGTCCGCCGTTGCGCCGGGACAGCATATCGGCCCGTACCGGATTTTGCGCGAGTTGGGGCGCGGCGGCATGGGCGTAGTGCTGCTGGCGGTGCGCGACGATGATGTTTATCAAAAGCAGGTCGCCATCAAACTGGTTTCGCCCAATCCGCTGCAACCGGAATTGCTGCGGCGCTTCCGGCGCGAGCGGCAGATTCTGGCCAATCTGGATCATCCGCACATCGCGCGTTTGCTGGACGGCGGCAACACGGAGCAAGGCTGGCCGTATCTGGTGATGGAATACATCGAGGGTGTGCCGCTCGCGCAGTACTGCCAGCAACAAAAGACGCCGCTGGCCCAGCGGTTGGCGCTCTTCCGCGATGTGTGCGGCGCGGTGCAATACGCGCATCAGAACCTGATCATTCATCGCGATCTGAAACCCGGCAACATTCTGGTCACAGCGGCGGGTGAGGCAAAGCTGCTGGATTTCGGGATCGCCAAACTGCTTGACCCGCAACATCACCAGCTTACGGCGCATGCGACGCTCACCGGGACACAGTTGATGACGCCCGAATACGCCAGCCCCGAGCAAATGCGTGGCGAACAGATCACCACGGCCAGCGATGTTTACAGCCTGGGCGTGCTGCTTTACGAACTACTGACCGGCCAATCCCCCTATCGTTTCAAAAGCCAGGCGTTGCCCGAAATCATCCGTACCGTTTGCGAAGACGAAGCCCTGCCGCCCAGCGTGCGCATGGGCCAAAGTACAGTCGGGGCAGACCTGCGTGTCTGCCAACGTACCGTAGGGGCCGACCTGCGTGTCGGCCCCGGTCGGGGTTTGACGTCTGCGGGTTTGTCTGACGCCATCGGGGCCGACACGCAGGTCGGCCCCTACCCTGTTTTGCCAGCCGAGTTGAAAGGCGATCTGGACCTCATCGCGCTGACCGCTTTGAACAAAGAAGTGCCGCGCCGTTATGGCTCAGTCGAACAATTGAGCGAAGACCTGCGGCGTTATCTGGCTGGGGAACCGATTCTGGCGCGCACCGCTACGTTTGGTTACCGCATCGGCAAATTTGTACGCCGCAACCAACTCGGCGTGAGTACCGCCGTGCTCGTCCTGTTGACGCTGATTGGCGGGATTATCGGCACGACCTGGCAGGCGCGCGTGGCACAAGAACAGGCGCGCGTGAATCGCCGCTTGGCTTACGCCGGGCAAATGCATCAGGCCGTGCAAGCCTGGGAGATCGCCAACATGGAGCAGTTGGGCGATTTGCTCGAACAATCCAAACCCCAGCCCGGCGAAGAGGATTTGCGTGGCTTCGAGTGGTATCACCTGTGGCGGTTGGCCTATCGCCACGGCGAACGCTACAGCCTGCCGCATCCGAGCGACGTTTGGGCGGTGGGTTACTCACCTGATGGCCAACGCATTGCTTCGGGTTGTGCCGATAACAAGCTGCGCGTGTGGGATGCCGCCACCGGGCGCGCACTGGCCACGTTCAGCGGACACACGGGGAACATCTGGGCGATCGCTTTTTCACCCGACGGTCAGCGCATCGCCACGGCGAGCGGGGATCGCACGGCGAAATTGTGGGACGCGGCGACGGGGCGCGAACTCCTCACCTTCAACGGCCATACCAACCAAGTGATGTCCGTGGCGTTTGCGCCGGACGGCAAGACGCTGGCTACTGGCGGCCGCGACAACACGCTGAAATTGTGGGACGTGGGCACAGGCCGCGAACTGCGCAGCCTGCAAAGCAACGCCAGTTGGGTCAATGCCGTGGCGTTTTCGCCGGATGGCCGGCTGCTGGCAACGGGGCACGCCATTACCCCTAACCTCAAATTGTGGGACGCCGCCACGGGCCGGGAGCTGCGCGCTTTCAATGAATTTGCGTGTGCCGTTTTGTCGGTGGCGTTTGCGCCGGATGGCAAGAGCGTGGCAGTGGGTTACAGAAACCGCTTCGCGCAATTGTTTGAGGTCAGCAGCGGCAAACTGCTCGCCATGTTCAAAGGTCACGCCGGTGAGATCAGAACCGTGGCGTTATCACCAGATGGAAAGTTGCTGGCGACGGGCAGCGCTGATCGCACCGTTAAGTTGTGGCGGGCGGTGACGGGTGAGGAAGTGGCTACGCTGAAAGGCCACCTGGGCCAGATTTGGTCAGTGGCCTTTGCGCCGGACGGCCAGCGCCTCATCACCAGCGGCGATGACCACACCGCCAGGCTATGGGACATTCCCGCTGCGCTGGAATTCACGGCGCTCAAGTTTCTTGGTGGTCAGCAAGCCTTTGCGCTGTTCTCACCCGATGGCCGGATACTGGCGGTAACAGGTCAGACCTACACCGTCAGGTTATTAGATGCCGCCACCGGCCAGGAACTCGTGACCATCGCCGAGCGGGCTGACCTCACATCGTTGGCCTTCTCGCCTGACGGGAAAAGTCTGGCCACTGGAAATCGGGACGGCAAAGTGAGTTTGTGGGATGCGGACACCGGTCAAGAGTTCATGACTTTCAAAGGTCACACGGCACAGGTCAACGCCGTGACGTATTCACCCGACGGCCAACGGCTGGCGACGGCTAGCTCGGACAAAACGGTGAAGGTCTGCCAGGCTGCTACGGGGCAGGAACTCTTCACGTTCAAAGGACACACCAAGCTGGTGCGCGCTGTCGCCTTTTCGCCGGATGGCAAACGCCTGGCTTCCGCCGGTTACGACAACGTCGCGCGCCTCTGGGACAGTGCCACGGGCCGGGAACTGGCGGTGCTCAACGGTCACACAGAGCCGCTGCTGGCGCTGGCCTTTGCGCCGGATGGCAAGACGCTGGCGACCGGCAGCGCCGACAATACGGCGAAGTTGTGGGACGTGGCGACGGGCCGCGCACTCGGCACCTTCAAGGGGCACGCGGGCCACGTTCGCTGTCTGGCGTTTTCGCCGGATGGCACCAGACTGGCGACCGGCAGCGCCGAAGGAATGGTCAGATTGTGGGATGTCGCGACGCAGCAGGAGATCATCGCGCTGAAAGGCCACGACGACGCGGTCGGTTCCGTCGCTTTTGCGCCCGACGGCCAGACGCTGGTCAGCAGCGGCACCGATGGTGTCGTGCGGTTCTGGCGCGCGGCGACGCGGCAGGAAGTGACGGGTATGGGCGGCCAGTAACTCTGGTTGATTCTGACTCCGACCTATCGTCCACAGACGCGCCGCGTCAAAAGAAGCAACAGACTCTCACCAAATAAATGCTTCCTGCAAAAAATCCGGTGATGACAACGTAGGGGCAGACCTGTGTGTCTGCCCCGGTGGCAGCAGACGGCATCGAAGGCTGCAAAAGCGACCGGGGCAGACACACAGGTCTGCCCCTACGTTTTGCGGTCTTTTGGCTGGCAAAAATTAACTCACCTTGACCACCACCAACGTCTGATCATCCTGCGGCGCCATTGAGCCTAAAAACGCTTTGACATCCGCCATGATTGCATTGAGCGCCGCGCCCGCATTCAGCTTGTCGGTTTGTGCGGCCACGGCCATCAGACGCTCTTCGCCGTATTCTTCCTGTTTGGCGTTCATGGCTTCGGTGATGCCGTCGGAATAGAAAAACAGCGCGTCATCAGCGGCGAGTTGCAGTGTTGCTACTTTTAAGGTCGCGTTGAAAATCTTGCCTTGATTCAAGCCCAGCCCCATGCCCGCCGGACGCAGCAACTCGGTCGCATTGCGGAGCGGGCTGCGCCAGACGGTGGGATTGTGACCGGCGCGGGCGTAAGTGAGCGTGCGCGTTTCAGGATCGAGCACGCCTAAAAACAGTGTGACAAACACCTTCTTGCGGCAGGCTTCATACAGATGGCGATTGACCTCGCGCAGGATGTTACCGGGATCGCTTTGTTCTTCGGCGACCGAGGCGAGCAGGCCTTTGGTCAGCGTCATATACAACGCCGCCGGGACGCCTTTGCCCGAAACATCGGCAACGACGATGCCCAGTCGTCCATCGGGCAGGTTGATGAAATCGTAAAGATCGCCGCCGACATCTTTGGAGGGCGTACAAATCGCCGCGATGTCATAGCCGGGCAATTGCGGCGGCGCGCCGGGCAGCATCTGTTGCTGGGCGCGGCTGGCGACTTCCAAATCGGCTTTCAAGCGTTCGCGTTCGGCCCGGTTGGCCGCTTTCAACAACGGTTCAAATGCCGTCTGCGGCAGTTCCTGGCCGCGCCAAACGCCGATCAACGCAATCACCAACGCGACGCCTAAACCTGCCAACACCGTCCAGCCGGAGTTTTTCAAGGCGGGCAGCGGTTGCGCCAGTAAGCCGCGCGCCTGCAAGACGGCCAGCGAACTCAGGGCGCTCACCAGCACGGCGAGAAAATCAAAGCGCCGGTAGATCGTGAAATAGGCCGCCGCTAAACAAACACCAAACAGCAAGGCGGCGGGCAGCGAAGCGACGAAATAGGCTTCGCCCGAAAACCAGACTGTGCCGGCCAGCAGCACCGCCAAACTCGCCCACGCGCGCGGCAAATAGGCGGCCAGCAAGGGCACGATCAAACTGAAAAAAAGGAAGACGCTGAAAAGATGGTCAGACGTCAACGCGGACAGCACGGGTGATTGCGCCGTGATCTGGCTGTATGAATCCCGGATGCCGAAACGCAGCGCATTCAGATACGGCAAGGTCTTCAGCAAAAAGGGCAGCGCCGCCAACGCGCCGCCCAGCAAGACCCCCACCGCAATCTGTTCCCAGAGGTAGCGTGACTTGAGCCGCCCTTGTATCAACAATTCATACGCCACCGTGCGCCGCAGCTGGGCGCGCGCCGCCAGCGAATGGCCGCTGGCCCAGAACAAATAGAGCGGGATGGCGAACAGCAACATCACCAGCGCCAGCACGGCGAACCTGACGAGGGCCGCCAGCGCCGCCTGTTTGATCGGCACGTCAACATTCAAATCATCCAGATAGCCGCCGAAATAGCTGCACAGCAGCATGAAGAGAAAGCAGAACGCGAAATTGAGCAGCGCATAACGATGCAGCAATTCGCCATTGCCCCAGCCCAGAAAGAACAGGAAGAGACAAATGATGCTGAAGGGCAAGAGCAACACGCCGAGCAGCGTTTTTAAGACATCCTGGGTCGGATTTTTATTGGCATCGGCTTCGTGCTGAAACGCTTCGCTGAAATTGGGCGCAAACCCGACCTCGCGCACCTGTGCGCCGCGCACCGAAATTTCAGCCAGCAATTTCAGCCGGTCATCCGTTGCAAACGTGGCTGTCCAGGTGAACTTGGCGTTCTGGCGGTCGCGCGTTAATTGCGGCGCTGGCGCAAACAGTGCCTGCTCGGCGCCGCTGAAACTATTGAAGGTCGTCTCAGCCAGCGCCTGATTAGGGGGCGCTTCGGTGGGCGCGGTGGTGGCGGCCTTTTCTTCGGTCTTTTCGCGTTCGCGTTCGCGCCGACCACCCGGATCAGGATCAATTTGAATGTCGCCGCCGCAACGCTCGCGGCAATAACGAATCAGGCGGCCTTGCGGCGTGAGTTGCACGATGACCCGGCCCTCTTTGCCGTTGGAATGCAGCTTCACTTCCGTCATCAAAGAGGGCAGCAACGCGGCCACCACGG
>JACPYM010000098.1 GCA_016196035.1 Acidobacteriota bacterium
CCATTCCTGGGCAGTGGTAAACCTCAATCAAGACGGCCTCTGCAAGAGAATGGAGAATATAGAATGGAGAATGATGGTCGCCCACTGGGTTTCAGTGTCCCCGTCGCCAATTTGCTAAGTTGTTGTTTCCAAAGGTCGCAATAATTCTAATCGTTTGAAACAACGAAAGCCCTGGCGCGCTTTGAAAGCTCACAAAGTCAGTAAAGGAAGATAAGCATGCCTGGTTTTGTTCGGACAGCCGTACTGTTGGCGCCACAATTCATGGAGTACATCATCACGCTGGGCGGGTTGGCCTATTACTTGATTGCCCTGGTTTGCGCCTGGCGCCTCAGCCAGCGCCGTGCCAGCGCCGCGCCCTTGTCCGCCCGCGCCTTGCCGCCGCTCAGCATTCTCAAGCCTTTGTGCGGCGCTGAACCTGAGTTGGAAGAATGCCTGCAAAGCTTCTTTGTGCAGGACTATCCCACCTACGAGCTATTATTCGCCGTGCGCACTGACATTGACCCTGCTGTGGATGTCGTCAACCGCCTGCGTCGCAAGTATCCAAACATTCCCGTGCGGCTGCTTTACACGGGCGAACCGCCGTATGCGAACGCCAAGGTCTATAGCATGGAACTGATGGCGGCGGCGGCGCAGCACGATCTACTGGTGATCACGGATAGCGACACGGCGGTTGCGCCTGACTATTTACACTCTCTGGCAAGCGCTTTCAACGATCCTCAGGTTGGCGCGGCGACCAATCTCTATCGCGGCGTAGGCCGGGGTGATTTTTGGGCGTGGCTCGAAGCCTTGGGTATGTCTACAGAATTTATGGCCGGCGTCGTGGTGGCCGAATGCTTGGAAGGCATGAAATTCACGCTGGGGCCTTCGATGGCCATCCGGCGCGCGTGTCTGAATGCAATCGGCGGCTTTGCCAAGATGCGCGATTATCTGGCCGATGATTTTGTGCTAGGGCATTGGGCCGAAGCGGCGGGCTGGCGTGTGGCGCTCTCACCCCACGTAGTCAAACATCACGTTTCGACCACGGGATTTATGCGCACCTTCAAACACCGGTTGCGTTGGAATCGCAGCACACGCTTTTCGCGGCCGGCTGGTTACCTGGGACAAGGCTTCACTTATGGCTTCATTTGGGCGCTCGGCTTTTTCCTGCTTTCGCCAACGTGGCTGACGGGGACGTTGCTGGCAGCCGCTTTCGTGTTGCGACTCGCCTTGGCAACGGTTGTCGGTGCGAAGTTGCTGTCGGATCGAACTGTTTATGCCGGCTTGGCGTTTTTGCCCTGCCAGGATTTGCTCAGTTTTGCCAGTTGGCTGGGCGGCTTTGTCAGCCGCGAAATTGTCTGGCGCGACGAGCGGTTTCGATTGTTGGATGATGGCCGCTTCCAACTCGTAACCGCGCGACTCAGAAGAGTCAATTTTTGAAGCTCAGCTTACTTTGAGGCGAAACAAGCGAAGGACATCACCTGTTTTAACCAGGCCGCCTTTTCCAGCGCTCTTTGTGGAACTCTTCTTGACAGCGTGCTGTATACGTTGGTGAAAGCAAGTTAAAGAGTGGGTTCGTGACTATGCAGCGAACCTTGGGCACCAGAAAAGTTCAACGACTGGAGAGTGGTTTTATGACGATGCGAAGAAATCTTTTGGCACTGTTCCTCACGTGCGCCTGTTTGATCGCGGCGGGCGCAGCGCTGGCCGGGGGCCAGCAAGGGCCGCCGCAACAGCGCGATCCCCTGGGTTTTTTGAAACGGGCGATCACGGAAGCCAGCGCGCCAGTGCTCTCGACGCAAGAAGAGACGCAACTGACAGATTTGATCAAGGCGTTCCGCGAAGCCAACAAACCCACGCCCAATGAGGCGTTCAAAACGGCGCACGAGGCGCTTGATGCCGCCATCCTGGCGGGCAATCAAGCCGCCATTCAAACGCAAATTGACGCGCTGACGAATTTGCAAACCGCACAGGCCAAAACACGCCTCGCTGCTGACGCTAAATTCAAAGCGGACGTGCTGGCGGTTTTGCGCGCGGGCGGTCAACTGGAACCATTAAAGCAGAAATTGGGCGATGATCGTTTGGTCGCCTTGGCTGGCTCACTCGCGGGCGGCCCTGGGTTTGGTCCAGGCTTCGGGCGAGGCGGACCAGGCTTTGGCCCAGGCGGGCCAGGCGGGCCTGGCTTTGCGCCAAGAGGGCCGGGTGGCCCGGGCTTTCGCGGCGGTCGGTCTGATGGCGGCGGCAATAACTGATCGCCATAGGAGCAAGGAGAGAGAAGCCAAAGGCCAGTGCTGTGTAACGCGCAGCGCTGGCCTTTAGTGTTTTTCCTTGCTTCAAGGCCGGGTTTGCTTACGGTTTCCGTTTCTTTGGCGGCGTCACGGGAGGCGCAATTGGCTCTGGTGGCGGCGCTAACGTTTCGGGCGCGAGTTGTTGCAATTGCTGCTTGGCCAAAGTTCCTTCAGGAGAGTTTGCGTACTCTTTGAATAACACCAGGAATTGCGCCACCGCCTCTTCCCTTTTGCCTAGCTCCAACAATATCAACCCGCGTTTATAGAGCGCTAAACTCGTCTTATCGCCTTTGGCGTTGACGGTGGCGACTTTTTCCAATTCGGTGACTGCTTCGGGGAGTTTCTTTTGCGCATACAGAATCTCACCGATCCAATACTGCGCATTGTCGGCCAGTTCGGAAGATGGATAAGTTTCGACGTATTGCTTGAATTCTGACGAAGCGAGATCGAAATTGCCGCGCGAATAATCGCTGTAAGCCGCCGCAAACAACTGTTCGGCATTGCCCGGCGTAAGTTGGGTGAAGGTCGGCAATTTCGGAATGTCTTCGATCAACTTTTTGAGTTGGGCGAATTGCTCTGATAGCCGTTCCATCCTTGAGTTCGTCGCCGTGACCCGTTCGCCCATCGTCGAAATTTGCGTTGCCGTATCGCTGGCGCTGGTTGCGACGGTGGATTGGGCGCGCCGGATCGCGGCGATGTTGTCACCCATCTGCTCGATCAGCGTGCGCGTTTCGCCATTGGTTTTGTTGAAGGTTTCCTGCATCGCCTGCATCGAGCGTTGCAACAGAATGAACTCGGTCTTCAACTCTTCCAACTGCACCGCCATTCGATCAATCTTGTCCCACTGCTCTTTCTTTTGGGCGATGGCGGGCGTGAACAGCAACGCCAACAAGACCGCACCACCAAGATAAAATCTCAATTGCCAAACTTTCATAACTTTGTTTTGTAACGTTGGCAGTTGGCAGCCATGAAGCTGCCAACCGCCAACCGCCAATTGTCACTAGGGCCGCTCGCCGCCGCGCAAGTAGACAAATTCCGCGCGCCGGTCATTGGCCCACGAAGGCGCCACTTCAGGCGCGCCTTCTTCGGTGCCCTGGGCTTTTTCAAGCCCGTAACTCACCGTCTCAATGCGGCTTTCTTCCAGGCCTAAGCTAATCAGGAAGTTCTTGACCGCGCGTGCGCGCCGGTCGCCCAGACCCAGGTTGTATTCCGACGTGCCGCGCGGATCGCACATGCCTTCGATGCGGAAAACAATCGAGCGATTTTCCGGCTTCAACAGCCACTCGGCGGCCCGGCGCAATTTCTCCTGCTCGTTAGCCGATAAGTCGGATTTATCGAGCGCGAAGAAAACCGGTTTGACCATGGTCTTAAACACTTCGGCCACCGGCGGCGCGGTGGGCGTTGGTGGTGGCGGCTCGACGACGACGCGCTGGCGTTCAGCCGGCGGCGGCGGCGGCGGATCGTTGACTGTCACGCGCGTGCTGGCGGTCGCATTGCCGCCTTCGCCCAGCGCGGTCGCGGTGTAAGTCGTCGAGACGCGCGGACTGATTTCACGTTCGCCACTGGCAGGGACTTCGCCCAACCCTGAAATCGTGACGATCTTGGCGTTCGCCGCCGACCAAATCAGTTTTGAATTCTGACCGCGTTCAACCGTGCCCGGATCAGAGCGCAGGTTGATGGTCGGTGCGACGGCCTTAATGACGTTGACGGTCACGGTCGCCTTGTCGCGGGCTTCTTTCTTGCCTTTGGAAGCGACGACTTCATACGTCGTGGTTTCTTTCGGGGTGACGGTCTTGGCGCCAATCTTTTCGACCTTTTCGCCGTTGAGCGCGACGGCCTTGGCGTCTTTGGTCTCCCAACTGACGGTGACAGGATCGCCCTGTTTGACCTCGGTGCGCGAGACCTTCAGTTTTGCCGTCGGGGGTTTGCAAGAGGCCAGCAAGCCGGTGAGTACGACCAACACGGCCAGCAGCGGCCAGCGGGGGAGGTTGCGGAAATTGCGAGTCATTGTTGAGTGTTCTCCTTGTGAGTTTGGGAAACGCTTGTTAGTGCAAAGTTATTCGTAATGATTTTTGCAGGCGACGATGATAATGGCATCGTCAGTTACTTTGTAGACTAGCCGATGCGCATCATTGATGCGCCGTGACCAGTAGCCTTTCAATTCGTATTTGAGCGGTTCCGGTTTGCCAATGCCCGAAAACGGATCCCGCAGCGTAGCGGTAATCAAGCCGATGAGCCGTTGATGCAGCTTTTTGTCCTGTGTGGCCCATTGCGCGAAATCCTGAAAGGCGCTTGCTTCAAACGTGAACTTCCTCATTGCAATTCGTCGAGGCTGACGGCTACGAGATTACGTCCTTGCGCCACGTTTTCAAGCGCTTTGAGCAATCGCTCCCGGTTAGCAGGCGAGCGCAGCAGGAAAGCGGTTTCGTCTTCCTCGCTTTGCGCGGTTTCACAGACCGAGATTTCGATCTCCTTGTTTTTGAACAAGGCTTTAAGAGCTTTGAGAAACCGGTTGTCGAGTTCGTCCGCATTGATCCGATAAACTGTATACATCACTGCTCCTTTACTTCGCCCACGACGGCGACCGCCCGCCACTGCGCGTCAATTGCCGTTGCTCGCTGCCGTCAATGTGCATCGCCCAGATTTCCCAACGGCCTGTGCGATTGGATTGAAACGCCAGATGGCGGCTGTCGGGCGACCACGTAGGGTTCTCATTACGGCCATCGCCGGTCAAGCGCAGTACCTGTCCCGACGCCACATCCGCCACATAAATGTTGAACGCGCCACCGCCATTCCAGGTGAACGCAATGTAACGGCCATCCGGCGACCACGCGGGCGAATCCATCTGACCGCCCAGACTGAGCAGCGCTCTTTCATTCGTGCCGTCAGCGCCAATGACATAAATTTGCGGCGCGCCGCCCCGGTCGGAAATGAAAGCAATCTCGCGGCCTGTCTTCGGATTCCAGCGTGGCGAAATGTTCACCGCGTTTTTGGTGCGCGTCAAGCGCCGCGGGTTCGATCCGTCATCATTCGCCACATAAAGTTCCATCGAATCGTTGTCTTTGCTCGAACTGAAAACAAGCTGCCCGCCGGGCGCGATGTTCGGCGAACTGGTCGTCGCTTTGAATTGCGTTGAGCCAATGATCAACCCGTCAATCCCACGCACCACGACGTTGGGATGGCCGCTGCGATACGACACATAGGCCAAGCGGTTGCCGTCCGGGGCCAGAGAAGGGAAGAGCGCAATCGAACCATCGTGCGAAAACTGGCGCGCGCCATAGCCGTCGTAATCCATCAGGAAGACTTCGCGGCTGTTGATGTAGGCGAGTTTGGAAGTCGCAATACCATCCTGCCCGGTCAGCAGCTTGACGATTTGATCGGCGAACTGATGCGCCAAGTCGCGCGCATCGCTGCCACTCAAGCTGGCGTTCAGCAGTTGCGAATTGGTTTTTACGTCGTACAGAAAACCTTGCGCCTGCGTGGCACTGGTCAAGCTGCCAAAGGCCACGTAATCGGCCTTGACCGGATCATTCGTCCATTCTTCGGGTTTGAGCGAAGCCGGATCAGGCAGTTTGGTTTTAGGGTACAAGCTCTTGCCGACCAGATTGGCGATGCCCGCGAACCGCAGATCGTTGAGCAGGACTTCGTTGAAAGTCGCGACGGCTTGGTCAACGCCCGCCGCGCGCGGCTGGAAATCGGCGACCGCCAACAGCGGGCCGTTGCCAGGCGTGACGATGATGGTGCCGATCTGTTTTTTGAGATCGTCTTGGGATGTTTGTTGCGCAAATGTGTTAGGCGCAACAAACCACGCCGTCAGGATGAATGCGAGAATGGAAAAAGCTTTATTCATGCAAGCTATGTTGTCTTCAGCCGCAGAGCGGCAGTTGAGTCTTAAAGATGAACAATGCGTCCCGGTTGACCAGTGCCTCGCGTGATGTTCGACAGAACCTCTTCGACAATCTTATTTGCTCGGTCCTCTTCGATCTCACCTTCAAAGCAGACCTGGAGACCTGGGTCTTCATATGAAGATGAAACTTCTACCGTGCCGATTGCGATACGATGATCGCCGTATCCGTCAATTTGGATAGAAGACACGCTTTGCGGCCTTGACACAGCCGCGAATTGATCTTGCCGTAAATTAAACCATTCGTCATCGTTGGGACGAAGAAGAAATTGTCGCATCATTTCGGATATCGAAACCAAATTTCCGCCACTGCTTCCTCCGCACTCAACAAAAAGCCATTCGGAAATGGCGGCAACGGATTGGACGCAATGATTGCGCGTTCAGCGGCGAAATTGACCTGCTCAATGGGTGAGCGGCGCTTGATGTAACTGCCCGCGACGCGCCCGCCCGCCAGCGACAGAATGCGACCATCGCGCGCAATCCGCAACTGAATCACGACGAAATGCTGTCCCGCTGTATCGTAGCCGCCAGGCGGATTGTAATTGCGGCTCAAGATCATCTGAATGCGCCGCCCATACTCCGAACCGCCCGGCACGCCAGACGCGCCTGCGCCCACATTCGCAGTGGCGACACCCACGCCGTTCGTCAGCGCTGGTGTTGGGATGCCAGCAGAACGACCGACCTCGACATTGGTATTGGCCGAACTGCCGCGCAACGGCTGTTTGGTCACAGGCTGTTCGTTCTGACTGGCTGTCGGGCGTTCAGTTTTTTCGACCTTCTCTTTAACCGGTTTGGGCGCCTTGGTCGTGGAGGGAAGCACCTCAGCATCCGGCGCGACTTTCGGTTTGGCCGTCTCGACCTCGACATTATTGGCGGGCGTATTCTCAGTGCCCGCGAATGAAACCGCTTTGGGTTTGGTGAGGCCGAATTGGCTTAGCTGTGCGGCATCCACGACGCCGACTTCAATGGCCGTGCCGCCATTTTCGCCCGCTCCTGCCGCGACAATCTGCGTTGTCAGCGGTTGGCGGAAGTACCAGAAACAAAAGCCGAGCACGCACAGATGCAGCAAGCCTGAGAGCATCGCTCCCCATTGCACGCTTTGCTGATTTGTTTCGACTTTTGCTATCACACCCATTACGTCGTGATTACTTCTTCACTTCTTCGCAGTCGGCTCCGTCACCAGACTCACATTCGCCTGCACGCGTTTGGCCTGATCCAGCACATAGGCGATCACGCGATACGGCGTTTCGCCATCGCCGCGCAGATAGACGCGCCGTTCCTTCGATTGCGCCAACCGTTCGCCTAGTAGTTTTTGCAGATCGTTGACATTGATCGCTTTCTGTTCGTCTTGCCCGCTCAAATAAATTGCGCCTTCTTTATCCACCGAAATGATGAGCACATCCGGCGTGGCTTCCTTGGCCTGGGCCTCGCGCGTCTTCGGCAAATTGACCTGAATGCCGGATTGCAGGATCGGCGCGGTGACCATGAAAATCACCAGCAGCACGAGCATGACGTCTACGAGCGGCGTGACGTTAATCTCGGCCAGCGCGGTTTGGGTGCGTCCGTTGCGTGTGGAAAATGCCATATCAATTGCGGATTGCAGATTGCGGATTGCGGATTGTCGTTTCAGCAGCCTCCCGCTCAATTAGATTGAGTAGGCGCAAACTGAAACTGTCCATCTCCGCCGCAAAAACCTTAATGCGATTGAGATAGTGATTGTAGGCCAGCACCGCCGGAACTGCTGCCGCGATGCCTGCCGCTGTAGCGATGAGGGCTTCGGCAATGCCGGGTGCGACGGCCTGAATCGAAGTCGTCGTGCTAGTGCTCAGCCCTTCAAACGCGATGATGATACCGACGACCGTTCCGAATAATCCGATAAAAGGCGCGGCACTCGCGGTTGAAGCCAGCCAGCCCAATGAACGTTCTAGCCGCGTCGTCTCGTCAATCGCCGTGCTTTGCAGAGCGCGCTGCACGGCCTCCAGGCTCAGCGTGGGTTGCCGGCGCAATTCTTCTTCTGCCGCGTTGCACATAGCAGTCAGGGGGCTGTCGGTCAACGCCGCCACGCTGGTGCGCAAGTCCGATAACCGCTGGCTCTGCCCAAAGACCTGTAAAAACGTGCGGGTTTGTTGCTGCGCCTTTCGCGTGGCGATCTCTTTGGCGATGATGATTGCCCAGGAAATCAGCGAAAACACGAGCAGCAACAACAAGACGAATTTGGCGATGGGACTGGAACGGAAAAGCAGATCAACTAGGTTGCCGGTGCGGGGGACGATGGGTTCTTGTAAAAGTAGCAATAAAGGCCAAGCCGTATGCGCGCTCAATGATCCTTGCTCCCTTTTCGTGATGAAAAATTGGTGTTGGATTGCTTGTTGAATTGCGAACGTATGCTAGCATGTGCCCCGACCCGGTTCAAGAAAGTCATTCTGGCGTAAGGATTTCGAGTTCAGCTTTTTGGTTTGTGGCGCACGGCGCGGCAGACTTCGAGGCAGCTTCCGGGAATTCGCGCCATGCCTCGAAAGAAAATCCTGCCGCAAACATTACTCGCTCCGCTCAACCTGACGCCGCTGGGCTTTCTCACCAGACTATCCCTAACAATCTTTGACAAAGGAGCGTGTCTCTATGAACAGAATCTGGAAGTTGGCAAGTGTGGCCGGTTTGATCGCAGGCTTGACGCTTTGTGCGCCAGACGTTGTGACTGCTGCGCAAGGCAAAGTCATGACCGAATATCGTGGCGTGCAACTTGGGATGAAACAGGCCGATGTGCGCGCCAAACTCGGCGCGCCAGCCAGCAGTGGTGAAGCCGCCGATGAATTCAAGCTGACCGGCGATGATTTGATGACGGTGCGGTATGAAGACGGTAGCGTCACGGCCATTCAAGTCATGATTCTCGACGTGAAAAACGCGCCGCCATTTAACGAAGTGGTCGGTGATGCCGCCGTTGAACAATTGGAGAATGGCCGCAGAATCGCTAGAAAGGTGCTGGATGCACAGAAATTCTGGGTCTCGATGTCGCAAAGCAAAGACGCCAGTATGACCAACATTACAATCAAGAAAATGTGAGGCAAAAAAAGAGCGAAAGCCGCGGAGTGTGTTAATCGCGTGCGGCTTTCGCCATCCAGAGAGAAAGGAAAAATAGGTTTAATTGCTGCCTTTGGCGAGTTGAATCCTAACCAAAGCCCGTTCTAATTTCAATTCGGCGCTTTGAAAATCCACCCCTTCGCCGCGCGCATTGATGGTTTGCTCGGCGTGTTCACGAGCGCGTTGCGCGCGCGCCAGATCAATCTCTTCCGGTTTTTCGGCCACGTCAG
Organism: Acidobacteriota bacterium; assembly: GCA_016196035.1. Classification (NCBI taxonomy): domain Bacteria; kingdom Pseudomonadati; phylum Acidobacteriota; species Acidobacteriota bacterium. The sequence goes on from JACPYM010000098.1 coordinate 9,477, forward strand.
CCAGCACCGAAACCTTGTCAGGCAGGACTTCGAGGAAGCCGCCGCTGACATGCAATTGTTTCTTGTCCGCGCCGCGCCGATAGGTCAACACGCCGGTCTTTAAGCGCGAAATCAATGGCGCATGGTCGGGCAAGATGCCCAGTTCACCATCGGCGCCCGGAACGACAATCTCATCCACGACCTCGCGCAAGGCCAGTTTTTCGGGCGTGATTACTTCGAGTGTGAGTTTATCTGCCATAGTCTCAGACCTCAGTCGTCAGACCTCAGTCGTCAGACTTCAAACAATAGCGTAATGCTCAAGTCTGAGGTCTGACGACTAAGGTCTGATGTCTGATCTACATTTTCTTCGCCGCCTCCACGACTTCGTCAATCGTGCCTTTGAGGTAGAAGGCCTGTTCGGGGATGTCGTCGTGTTTGCCGTCCACGATCTCACGGAAGCCGCGGATCGTTTCGGCGAGCGACACGAGCTTGCCTTCAAGACCCGTGAATTGTGCGGCCACAAAGAACGGTTGCGAGAGGAAGCGCTGAATCTTGCGCGCGCGCGACACTGACAGCCTGTCGTCTTCCGATAATTCGTCAATGCCCAAAATGGCAATGATGTCCTGCAACTCTTTGTAGCGCTGCAAGACCCGCTTTACGTCCTGCGCGCAGTTGTAATGCTCGTCCCCGACGATCTTCGGATCGAGAATGCGCGAGGTAGAAGCGAGCGGATCAACCGCCGGAAAAATCCCCAATGATGCAATGTCGCGCGACAGTACGGTTGTTGCATCCAGGTGCGCAAAGGTCGTTGCCGGCGCCGGATCGGTCAAGTCATCGGCGGGTACATAAACGGCTTGCACCGAAGTGATCGAACCGGATTTGGTCGAAGTGATGCGTTCCTGCAATTCACCCATTTCCGACGCCAGGTTCGGCTGATAGCCCACCGCCGAAGGCATCCGGCCCAGCAGCGCCGACACTTCCGAACCCGCCTGGGTGAAGCGGAAGATATTGTCCACGAACAGCAACACGTCCTGGCCCTGTTCGCGGAAGTATTCCGCGACGGTCAGGCCCGACAACGCCACGCGCAAACGCGCCCCTGGCGGTTCGGTCATCTGGCCGTAAACGAGCGCCACTTTCGATTTGGAATTGTCTTCGTCATTGATGACGCCGCCCTCGCGCATTTCGACCCACAGGTCGTTGCCTTCACGGGTGCGTTCACCGACCCCGGCGAAAACCGAGAAGCCACCATGCGCCTTGGCGATGTTGTTGATCAACTCCATGATCGTGACGGTCTTGCCCACACCGGCGCCGCCGAAGAGACCGATCTTGCCGCCCTTCAAAAAGGGCTGAATCAAGTCAATGACCTTGATGCCGGTGACCAACATTTCGAGCGAGGTGGATTGCTCTTCAAAGGTGGGCGCATGGCGGTGAATCGGATAGTAATCCGTAGCGGGAACCGGCCCGCGTTCGTCCACCGGTTCGCCGATGACGTTGATGATACGGCCTAGCGTGCCATTGCCGACCGGCACTTTGATCTGACCGCCGGTGTCGAGCGCGTGCATACCACGTACCATGCCATCCGTCGGCAACATCGAAACTGTGCGCACGCGGCTTTCGCCGAGGTGCTGCTGGACTTCACAGATGACGTTGATGGGGCGCGGCACGTCGAAGCCTTCGCTGGTGACGCGCAACGCCTGGTAAATCGGGGGCAGGTGGCCTTCGGGAAACTCCACGTCTACCACCGGGCCGATGATTTGGACAACCTTGCCGGTGATTCCATTCGCAGTAGACATAAATGCTTAGTTCGCTCCTTACAGTTTGGGTATGAACCCAGATGAATTGCTGCCGGGCGCGGGCTGCGAATGAAAAATCTGTAAGTCGCGGCGGGCGCTCAGCCAAGATGTGCGAGAAAATTAGTCCTTGAAGAAGGTGCGGAGTCTAGCACGCGGTCGCGCATTTTTGCCAGCGAGGGCAGGCGAAAAAAGCCAAGCAGCTTAAACAAACTGCTTGGTTAGGGCTGTCATTCAACACAGTCCGGAATGTTTGCGGATTACTAAAGGGTGGGCCAAGGGCGGTTCAGCAAGGCGTCAACGACTTCGCCCGTTTCGCCACGCACGCCTTTCAGAACGGGTGCTTTCAGGACGACTTGCTGCAAGGTGGCGAGTGCTTTGGCGGGGTTGCGTTGCGCTGAGACAGTGTTGGCAAGAATGGAAAGTAACCCTTGTCCTGCCGGAATCTGTTTTGGCCGCCAACGGGTGCCTGCTTTGTATTCGGTGAGTAGGACTAGATCAACTGGCAACGGTTTTGTACCGACGATGCCGCCAAAGGTTTCAATCGGGTACTTTTCTTGTCGCGCTTGGGGATTGTTGCGGACGCCGATAGGGACCGGGTAAGGATGAACGCGCCCTTGCATATCCAACACTGCGTACTCGTCTGAGTAATAAGTTGCCCCCGCTTTTACCAACTCTCGGACTAAAGTGCTCTTGCCAGCATGTGTTCTACCAGGAATAACAATCGTTCGCCCCTTCCAATTAACAGCACCGGCATGCACAAAGACCCGGTTAGAGGCGTATTCCGCGATGTGAAGGTTCAAGGTTGATTCAAAAATATCAAGCACCTCTTCTATGTCCAAGGAGCGTGCCAACTGCACAATTCCTCCGTACAGCAGATGAAACTGACGCGTATTGAATTGTTTATTAGTGTTACCGATTTTCAGTGAAACCAAAGTCTCAACAAAATGGTTCCTGGCTTGTTTCCAACCATAAGGCAATCGTTTATTTAGTTCTTCAAGTATGTCAGGCTGATTAGTTCTAACGCCTACCCGCACGCCGTATGCGGTAAATGAAAATCCGGCCACCCAACCTAGGCGGTCAAGCTTTTTCATTCAGGTGGAAGGAGCTTTCAGTAAAGGTAGTGTTGATCCCATTTGAGGCAAATGAAGAGATCGTCATAAGTTGTTATGAAAATCATTCAGGCAGAAAGAATTTCATAAAACACCCGTCTGACGGCTACATGCAATCAAATTCTGGAATGATCTGATTACGGAGCAACTTCAAAATTGTTCAAGCATTACATTGATTAGTAACCAAATTGCAGCTATTTGAGCAACAATCTGAGTTAGCAAAACAAAGCGCGCCAGTGCCCCCGCAAAGACTACCTGCCGCAGCGGCTGGTGGAACTAACGCTGAAGCCACCAACGGCAACACAATCCCCGCCACCTTTCCAAACCGCTTTGCCGCCTCGCGTCGCGTAATCAAATTGCCTGGCGACTGCACGCGCCCCTCCAACAACCGATTCCGCTCCAATTGCTGCAACGCCAGCCAAACGACTTGCTCGTCAACCTCGGTATGCAATTCCTGCGCGATCAAGCCGCGCAATTGACTCACCGTGGTCTTGCCATCGCAATTCTTCCACACCAAAGTAGCGATGCGATTCAGGCTATGCGCCTTGTTCCGCTCTGTGTCATAGATGACCAACTCATCATTGAGCGGCGAAAAAAGTAATCCTTCCCGCCGGGCGCGCGGCAACTGTGACGTAAGGGTGGTCGTAGGCATTGTTCTCTCCTGGTTAGGTAAATCAGGGACATCACTGCGGCGCTTAGCTCGGACGTAATTTCCTGATTTGGTTGCGCTCAGATTTTACACTTGCGCGGCTTAACAATAGCGGATGCTCGTTGTAGTCGTTTTGATGTTGTGGGAGGCACTCCAACAACTTGGGATGTCGTTCCGGTGGAAACTGCCGGTAGAAACTGTCGGTAGAAACTGGTTGATTGTTTATCGAGGTGGCGCCTACCACGCGCCTTATCAACTTGCCAGTTAAATCATTAATCAAACACGGGCAGTCTATGCACAGAGGCAAAGCGTGTCAACCAAGAATTACAAGCGCTTGCCGCGACTGGTTCAGCCAGCTACTCTTTGGCGCAGTCTGTAAAACCATTTATCAATACACGGGCAACCAAGTTCTTTGGCATTGTGTGCCTCACCTTGTAGTAACGAATTTATTCGTTACGCGTGCGGGTTTGAACGACTAGAGCGGTTTTCACATCGGTGTATGGGAAAAGTCGCGCAGCGGGACAGTACCGCGCGCGTGAGCAAGCGGCGCGTCAAGCTTACGCCATTGGCTGAGTCGCCCAGGTGCCGCTTGCTTACGCGCGCGGTACTGTCCCGGCACAACGCGCTCCCGTAAACGCAATTGCAAACCGCTCTAAAGTGGTTACTACAAGGTGAAGCTGTAACTGCCAGGAAACTCAGTTGCCGGTGTAATCAAGAGGAGCTTTATGCCTGAACTGCCTGAAGTCGAAATGGTCGCGCGTCATCTGCGCGCCTTGGTCACTGGCCGCACAATTGCGCAGGCCAAGTTGCTCTGGCCGCGTACCGCGCCGGAGCTGTCCACACGGCAATTTGCGGCGGGACTAAAAGGCGCGCGGGTTGAGGCCGTGACGCGGCGGGGCAAATATATCTTGGTGAATTTGCACAACGGCCGCAGCTTATTGGTGCATTTGCGCATGACGGGACGGTTCTTTTATTTGGACAGCCGGGCTGAAGCGCCCCTGCATACGCGCGCGGTTTTTCATCTGGACAATCAGAAGAAATTGCTCTTTCACGATGTGCGCAAGTTCGGCAAATTGCACCTTGTGCCGACTCGGAAATTGCACGAGAGCGCCCAACTCGCGCCGCTTGCACCCGAACCCTTCAGTGATGAATTTAGCCTGGAATACTTATTCGAGACACTGCGGGACAGCAGTCAGCAAATCAAGCTGGCGCTGCTGGATCAGACGAAGGTGTTGGGCTTGGGCAATATCTACGCCGCCGAAGCCCTGCATCGGGCGGGCGTGAATCCGAAATTGCCGACGCGCAAACTCTCCAAACCGCGCGCGGCCTTGTTGCATCAAGAGATCGTGAATGTGTTGAATGAGGCGATTGCCAATGAAAGCACGCTCAATACCGATCCCGAAGCCTTGGATGCCAGTTATACCGGCGGGACGTATGAAGCGCTGACGCGTGTGTATGAACGCGAAGGTCTCCCTTGCAAAGCTTGCGGCACGCTGATTCGGCGCATCGTGCAAGGGCAGCGGTCAACTTATTTTTGTCCTCAATGTCAGCGACGCTGATGATCTGCCGACTATAGGACTTACACAGAAGCATTGCCACAGAGGCACAGAGTCACAGAGGTAAGACTTAAATTCCCAGAAAATCTTCTCTCTCGCTCTGTGTCTCGGTGCCTCTGTGGCAAGGTTTCCGGCTTTGCGTAAGTCCTATCCTATTTCACACGCGCCGCGAGTTTGTCTTTCAGTTTGGTCGCCTGCAAAAAAACCTGGTCGGCGTTGGCGCGCGAGGCTTTCAAATCAAAGCCGTGCCACGCTAGCTTGGCTTGCCGCAAGGTCTTTTCAAACCGCGCGATTTCGGCCTCTTCCGGCGCAAAATTCAAGCGGCGCTTTCGGCCCTCGGTCACCAGATAGCGCGACCACGCCAAAACTTCATCGGCACGGCTGAAAGCGGCAATCGTATCGCCTGCTTGCTTGGGGACGTTGAGCCATTGCGCGGCTGGCCCTTTGGCTTGGTGGCAACTGGCGCACAGGTTCGCGGTATCGGGCGCACGATAGATAACGGACGTGGCCATGTGATGGTGGCAGGTTGTGCAACTCGGTCCGTCGCCCGAGGCGGGCAATTGCTGAAAATGGCGGCTTTGCGTGAACAGCGCCGCAATTTCCTGATGGCAGGCTTGGCAAGTGGCAGGCGCGTTTTTAGGCGCCAGGGTGCTGGTCGGAAAGCTGGCATTGAGCACGCCTTGATGTGCGGTTTTGAAAACGGTTGCGGCGGGGTCGCCACCGTGGCAACGTTCGCAACCGACTTGCGCGCGTGCGTGGGCTGAACCGCGCCATTCGTAAAAATGCGCACTCACAAGCAACGGCTCCATCAGTTTGGCATGGCATACAACGCACTGGTTGTCGCGCAACGCCGCCAGTTGCGCGGCGGGTTTTCGCTGGGTCGCCATACTCAGCAGCGCTGCCGCCGTTGTCAGCAAAATACTCAGCAAGGCAAGTTTCATAGGTGACTCCTCCGGATTGCTCCAACTGATTGCGCGGCAAGCGCAGTGCCGTGTCGAAAGCGTAAATGAAGGGGGAAGACCCACGCGGTTTTGGATTTGCTTGTTCAGGCTGTGCGGGATCTCGCGCAGCCGCTTAGCGAAATTACGCAACCCGCGTGTCATATGAACGCAGGCTGCGGCTTTGGCTGGGGAATGACGCGCAGCGCGTTGCGGAATACGAATTGCGCTGAGGCAAAGAGCGAAGTTCAATTCAAGACGTACCTCAAAATAGGTGGCACAAGTTGATTGCATGAGTTCTAGCGGATTTGATTGCACGGCTAGGGAAGGCGGTTCAAATGACCAGCAACAATTCACACGCTCAAACCGAAATCGCCTTTGATCGCATTTTTCATCCGACGGATTTTTCGGAGGCGAGCGACTTGGCTTTTGCACACGCGCTCAAGTTGGCGACGCATCGCAACGGGCGCTTAACGATGTTGCATACCGAGGAGAAAAAGCAGCGGCCGGATTGGACGGAATTTCCGCGCGTGCGGCAGACCTTGGAACGTTGGGGCTTTCTGGCGCCCGGCAGCACGCGTGAGGATGTGGCGGCGCTCGGATTGAATGTGGCGAAGATCGCTGCCTGGGAAGACGATCCGGTTAACAGCACGCTTGAATATCTGGGCAAACATCCGCACGATTTGATCGTGCTGGCGACGCATCAGTACGACGGACTGGAACGCTGGCTGCATCGCACGGTGGCGGAACCCATTGCCCGGCGCGCCGGCGAAATGGCATTGTTCGTGCCGCAAGGGGTGGACGGTTTCATTGCCATCGAAAACGGCGCCGCGACGTTGCGCAACATTCTGATTCCGGTGGATCGCACGCCGCCGTCGCAAGCGGCGCTCGAAGCCGCTTCAGCCTTAGCCGCCTCGCTGCAATGTACCGGGGTAGTCTTCACGTTGTTGTATGTGGGCGCGGCGGCAGAGGCTCCGCAGGTGCGCCGCTCAGTGCGTGCCGGGCAGGAATGGCATTTGGTCGTCAAAGAAGGGGCCATTGAACAAGCCATTTTGCAAACAGCACATGAAACCCGGGCTGATCTGATCGTCATGGCCACGGCAGGCCGGCATGGCTTTCTGGATGCGCTGCGCGGCAGCACGACAGAGCGCATCGTGCGTACTGCCGAAGTGCCGGTATTGGCCGTGCCCGCACTTGTGAAAGAGTCTGAACAGGTAGCGGAAGCGTTCGTTTGGCAACCCACATTTTGAGAAAGGTTGTGAGAAAGGAAAGGGGCGAGGTATGCGCAATCAAGAAAAAATTCGGCAACAACTGCTGATCAGGTATCAGCAAATCGGTGGGCGCCTGGACAAAATTTCCCGTGATGTGCGCCGTGAAGATGAACCTTTGCTGGCGGATTTCGCCGAGCAAGCCGCCCAGCGCGAGAATGACGAGGTGCTGAGCGCGCTCGACGATTCCATTCGTGCCGAGATGCGCCAGATCGAACAGACTTTGCTGCGCTTGGAAGAGGGCGTTTATGGCATTTGCGAAATGTGTGAGCAGCCCATCGCCAAACCCCGGTTGGCCGCTGTGCCATACGCCGTCAGGTGCGTCAGTTGTGAAGAAAGTTTGGAGCGTTGAGATATTGTTGCGTGCCAGCGCCGCTGGTGCGGTCGCAGTGAAACATACGCGCTTTGCACCAATTGGCAATTGCCAATTGATTGAAGCGGACGAGTTGACCAGTCTCGCGCTGTTGCGCCTTATGACGAATGCCGGATGTTTGGAGCGGGCCGAAGTCTCGCTGCTGTCGCAAAAACATTTGGGTGCTTTGCTGATACCGATTTACCTCTACACCTCCTATCGCAAGGGAGTCCAAGCAGAAGAGAGAAGCTAGGTTTGGTCGGCACGCGCCGGTCAAACAGGGCTTTATGGGGAGTTCCGCTGGCAGAAAACGGGACTCCCATTTTTTTACTCCAGGACTAATGCAAAAACCAAGCAAGATTGCCACAGAAGCACAGAGTCACAGAGTTTTTCTCGGTTGCCAGGAGAGTTTTGGGTCTTGCTCCGTGTCTCTGTGCCTCTGTGGCAAATTTCTGCCTAAGTCCTATCCTCGTTACTTCGCCCGCGCCGCACTTCAAAAAGTTTGCCCCGCCACGTATGATGCGCCCACCCTGGTAGTGGCAAGCGGAAACGTCCCTCAAGGCAAATGAAACACCTCTGATGCCGCGCACGTATGAATGCGGCAAGCGGATCGTTGTGCGGGCATGAAAAATCGTCCTTCATCACATTTATTGTTGTTGCTGTTGTTGTGGGCGCTCAATGCGCTGGCCTATCTGGCCATTTATCGGGCGGGCGTGGCGCGCGGCTTTGCGCCATCGTTCTTATTGGCCCTGCGCGATCTGTTGCTTTTTCTGCCGCTGCTTTTCGCATTCTTGTGGCTCTCGCGCCGGCACAAATATGCGGGCGATTGGACGCTCTTCACCACGGCCTTGTTGCTGCTGAGCATCGGGCAGGTCGTGCAATACCGCCTGTTCACCGATCCTGAATACAGCACGCGCCAAAAAACCGCCGTGCGCTTGGAAAAGATGAACACGCTGCGCATGCGGTTCGTCAACGACCATTACGACGCGATTAAAAAACAAGCGTTGTTTGGCGATCCCAACTTTCGCCTCCCTGTTGGTGCCGCTGACCAACGCGAAGAACAGTACTGGACGTTTACGCGCATTTTTACTTCGCTCTCGACCTGGATTTTGCTGGCAGCTTTAGCGGGTTTTGCGGCTGCTTTCATCTTTACCAATCGCGATGATGTGTTGTTGTGGTTGCAACAGCACAGCTTTTTAATCGGCCTGGCCACGGCCATACCCTTCGTATTGATTGCCATCATCGGTTCCAGCGCGGGCAAGTTTCTAGGGAAGACGACGCCTTGGGAGCCGGTCAAAATTTCCTTTCTCGTCAGCTTCGCGGGCATCCTCGCCGCGCATTACCGCAACCTGTCGCGGACGTATTGGGGCATGCCGCCCGCGCGTTTCATGATTCCATTTCTCGTGATCGCCTTGTTGCCGGTCATTCCGTTTTTTGCTTTGTCGGACTTCGGTCAGATGCTGGTCTTTTTCGGCGCATATTTGACGTTGTACGTCGTGGCGGTGCGGCGTTTGCCGCAAGTGACCATTGCGGTCGTGCTGATCTTTGTCGTCGTGACTGGTTCCATCCTGCTGGCGGGCGCCTACAATACGGTCGTGGATGTGTTCACCGATAACCAGACCGTGTCTGCCGTCGAGCGTGTCAAAGGCGTGGTGAGCAAAGGCATCCCACGGCGAATTCATCAGCGCTTTTATCTGTGGTTGAATGCTGGAACGCCGCCTGACCCGGAGGAAAACTGGTGGTGGCAGCGCGAGGCCGAAAATGCCGAAGGGCGCGGCGTGTCGAATGAAGAAGCGTGGTACAATTCGTATGCGTTTCAACCCTCACAAGCACTCTTTGGAGTCAGCGATGGGCGATTGGTGGGAGCAGGCTTAGGCCGTGGCTATCCCGAAATCGTACCGATTGCCGATTCGGATTTTATCTATGCGGCGATTGCCGAAGAGTTGGGCCTAGCGGGTGGCGCGCTGGTGATCTTTGCGTTTATCTTGCTCGTAATCGCTGGCATGCGCGTCGCCATTGAGGCGCGCGATATGTTCACTAAGCTGATCGCCGCCGGGATCACGGCCTTTCTGGGTTTCCAAGCCGTCGTCAACATTGGCGGCGTGATTCGCATGCTGCCGATGACCGGCATCACGCTCCCCTTTGTGAGTCATGGCGGCTGGTCGTTATTGACGAGTTTCTTTATGCTCGGCGTGTTAATGGCAATCTCCCATCGGAATAACAAGACTTCAGACCTCAGACCTCAGACCTCAGACCTCAGACCAGAAGCTTTGAAGGCACGAGGTTGGCGCGCAGGGGGAAAGGGGAAACAGTAATGGCCCGAGATTTTATGAAAATCAAAGCGTGGCAGTTGGCAGATGATTTGGTTGTTGCCGTTTATGGAACAACGAAGACTTTCCCCCGCGAAGAATTATTTGGACTGACTTCTCAATTACGGCGTGCGGCTTATTCGGTGCCTGCCAATATCGCTGAAGGGGCAAACCGGAGCAGCAAAAAAGACTATCTGCATTTTCTTTCAATCGCCGCTGGCTCGTTGGCCGAAACCAGATATTTTCTACACCTATCAAATCGCCTGGGATATTTGGCAGATGCCAATTATCAGCAGTTTTGTGCACAAGCTGAAGAAACCAGCAAAACGCTTTCCGGTCTGGTGGCTGCCATTCAAAAAGAGTTGGTAATTCAAGCTACCAAGTTGATCCTACTGCTCCTCGGTCTTGCTGCATCGTTATTCACACTCTTTAGGGCAGTTGGTCTGAGGTCTGAAGTCTGAGGTCTGAGGTCTGAAGTCTGAGGTCTGCAAGAATGCCGCTAAGAATCACAGTGGGGACCGTCACGGATCGCGGGTTAAACCCGAAACGCGCCACGAACGAAGACCGTTTGCTGGCCCTCCCACAGGCACGCCTGTTTCTCGTGGCAGATGGCGTGGGTGGGCGGCGCGGCGGCCAAGTCGCCAGCCAGACCGTGGTGGATGTGTTTAACCAGGCCTTCAACGCTCAGCCGCGCCAGGGCAATGATTTGCTGACGGCGCTCAAACAAACGATTCACCTTTCCAATCGCAGCATTTACGAAGCGGCTAACGAATTGACTGAATTGCACGGCATGGCGACGACAGTAGCCTTGGTGGCGGCCTTGAATGACAACCGCGCGATCATCGGGCACGTCGGGGACAGCCGTGTCTATCGCTTCGATGGCCGCGATTTGATCTGCGAAACCGAAGATCATAGCGAAGTGAATGACGCCGTGCGTTCAGGTGTGTTGAGCGCCGCCCAGGCTGCGCATCATCCGCGCCGCAACGTCATCAACCGCGCCCTCGGCGCGGAAGCCGATGTCGAAGCTGATTTCAAAATCGTGCCGCTCAACGAACACACCAGTTTTCTGTTGTGCAGCGATGGCGTCACCCGCCATCTCAACGACGCCGAGTTGGCCGAACTGATGCGCGCGCATCTGCATCCACAAAAGTTTTGCGCCCAGGTCAAAGAGATTTGTTTTGAACGCGGGGCCGAAGACAACCTGACCGCTGTGGTGGTGGATTTCGGCGACCGTCGTTACGCCGATGAACAAACGCGCCCGGCGATTGCGCGGTTGCGCGCGGCCTCAAAAGGCGCGGCCTCAAGCGGCGGTTCCCGTTTCCAGGTTGAGTTCGGCGACCCCAGCGGCCCGCTTTCGTCGCCGGTGATTGACCGTTCCGGTAGTCGGCCCGCTGCCGGGAATGCTACCGAAACGGAGGCCGTGACGGATTCGGCGCGCTTGCGCCAGGCGGCGTCGCGTGAAAAAGAAACGCGCGATCTGGCTGCTCGCCCAACTGAGGATGGTTTGCACGCGGGCGCAAACGAGCGGCAAACCACTGCTAATGCCAAGTCCTGGATTCAACCGGCGGCAGAGCGCCCCCGGAACCATGCGCCACAGCCCAGCGCGCCACCGCCCAGCGTGCCCAACAGTTCGGGTGACAACAAAGGGCGTGACATGTTGTTGCTGGGGTTTTATCTGGTGTTGTTGATGTTGGCGTTTGGGGTGGGGCGTTATTACAACGAGTTGCTGGCCTGGGTGACCGGTGAGCCAGCCGCCGCCCTCAACCGGACGACGATCAACCCAGGCAGGAGCGATCCCGAACTGGCGGCGGCGCGCGCCTTGTTTGAAGAGCGGCGCTATGACAAAGCGCGCGAACGGCTGGCCCAATTGGCGGCGGCCAAACCCGAAAATGCCGAGTTGCGCTATTGGCTGGGGCGCGCCGATTACGAAATGAAACAGTATCCAGACGCCGTCAAGCACCTGAACGAAGCGGCGCGCCTGGATGCCACTTTGCCGGATCTTTATGTGCACCTGGCGCTCGCTTATTCGGCGCTGAACGACAAAAAGAATATGGAAGAGAGCTTGAAGAAAGCTTTGCAATGATTGCGGGTTGTAGATTGCGAATTGCAGCTTTGAAGTTCCGCAATCCGCAATCCGCAATCCGCAATCCGCAATCCGCAATCGAAAAATGCCCGAACTGCGACTCGAAAACAGCTTGGTGGATGAACGCTACGAGGTGCACGAACGCCTGGGTCTCGGCAGCTATGCTGAAATCTGGGTGGCGCGCGATCATCTGGCGGGTGGCCGCGAAGTCGTCTTGAAAGCCTTGAACACCAGTTTGCAAGGCACGCCCGACGCCGACCTCGAACGCACGCTAGTCGAGAACTTTCAGAACGAAGCCATTGCGCTCGACACGGTGCGCCATCCGCACGTGATCCTGCGACTGGGCCACGGCACGGCGGCGGATTTGCGTGGCGTGCCCTTTCACTATCTGGTGCTCGAATACATGCCGGGCGGCGACCTGTTACGTTTATGCCGCTGCCAGCCCGGCAATCGTTTAGGCTTGGAGCGGGCGCTCTTCTTTTTCAAACAGGCTTGCGAAGCGCTTGCTTACGCGCACAGTCAGGGCATCATTCACCGCGATTTGAAGCCGAATAACTTATTGCTGAGCGCCGAGCCGCAAACTTTGAAGGTCGCTGATTTTGGCGTCGCCAAACTCACCAGCGGCGAAGCCACCGAAATCACCCGTGTCGGGGCGGGCATTTACGCACCGCCCGAACATCATCCCGATGAAGTCGAGCCGCATGGCCGGGTCGAACGTTTGACCGCCGCCGCCGACATTTATTCGCTCGCCAAAAGCGTTTACACCGTCGTCTGTGGCCGCGCGCCCAGCCAGTACGCCTGTCAAACGATCATCGCGCTGCCTGCCGAAATGCAAAACGAAAGCTGGGCCAGGGCCTTGCTCAATGTGTTGAAACGCGCGACGGCGTTGGAGCCGGAAGACCGTTACGCCTCCGTCATCGAATTCTGGAGTGACCTCGCCAATGTCGCCGTATTGGCCGGCCCTGCTGAAGAAGAAACCCAAGTCCGCCCGCGTCTGAGCGTCAGCAAATTCGACGTGCCGACCATGCCGCCACAACCGGAATTCAACCCCGTCTTGGCCAGCTCGGGCGCACAACCCAAAGACGTGACCGTCGCGGAACCGCTCGCTGCTGTCGTTGAACCACTGGCGCAACAAATCGCGGTGCCGCCTGTCAGCGTTTCACCCGCGCCGCACCAGCCGCTGCAAACGAACGGAGCTACGTCAAAACCCAAAATCGTCGTTGACCTGCATCCAAAGGCTCCGGCGACGCTGCCGCAATCCATTAACGCCGCGCCACAGAACGGCCAACTCAGCGCCACCACCGCCCAGCCCCAAACGCCCGCGCAAAAGAACGAGCAACGCCGCGCGGCGCGCTTTGAGGTCAAAGATAAATTCACCGAAGGCCGCCGCAGCCTGGTATTCGGCGGTTTGCTGGCGATTGCTTTTCTTGGATTTCTGCTGACGCTTTATCATTACGTGCGCAACAACGGCTTGCCGGTGGGCTTCGGCACGGCTAGCCGCATTGAAATCGCGATTGAAAAACTGAACGTGCGCACTGGTCCCAGCATGAAATTCGCCGAGTTGGGCGTGGTCGCACAGGGCACTCGCCATCACGTGCTGGCCGAAAATGAACAAGGCTGGATGCAGATCGAAGTCACTCAATGGGATGAGTCCGAACCGCATAGCAACGATCAAAAGCAGGGCTGGGTGTATGGTACGCCGCGTAATGTAAAGGTGATCGGAAGACGGGCTTGGTAAGAGATTGTTTGAACTGTATGTTTTGAGAGATCGAATTAAGAGCTTATGGGAATTGCAAATTTACTAAGTGATTTTCGGCGTTGGCTGGATGGCGAAGAGGCCGCGACGTATGTGCCCGAAGCGCCCAAGCCGCGCCGCGAGTTGGAAGAGTTTCTGGTTTCCATCGCGCGCGAGATTGAGGTCGTGATGCAGCGCGAGATGTTCACGCCGCCGGGCGGCCCCACTTATATCCCGCGCGAGTACCTGGTCTTTCTGAGCCGCGAAGACGACGCGCAGTGGCAGGGCGACAAGCGCGAGGGCTTGCAGCGCGGGCTGTTTCACGTGCTCTCAGAACGCGCCAAAGAACTGGTCGGCGACATGGACGTGCAAACCAAAACCTTCGCGGTTGAGTTGCGCGTGGACGGCACACTGGAAAAAGGGAAGTTTCGTGTCCAGCCCGTGTGGGACAGCTCTTCGCCCAAGACTGAGGTGCGGCCCCGCAAACGCATCGAAGCGCCGCCGATGCCTGCCACCGCTGAACCCGCCGAAACCATTGTTGACGATAACGAAGCTACGATTGTGCGGCCCCGCGCGCCGCTGTTCGCCATCGAATTTTCGCTGAGCGGCGCAGAGGCGCAGACCGCCAAGTTTTACACGCCCAAAATTTCCATCGGGCGCGGCTCAAAAGATTTCCCTGTAGATTTGCGGCTGGACGGCGATTTGGAGATCAGCCGCAAGCAGGCGACCCTCGCGCGACAGGATGATGGTTCATATACACTCGCCTGCGAAGGCCGCAATCCGCTGGAAATCGGAGGCCAGGAAGTGTTACAAGGCGAGAGTCAAACGCTGGTTGCCGGGCAAGCATTCAAGATCGGCAACTACGATTTGAAGATTGTTTGAGTTGCATCGCAGGCTGCCAGCTTGCGGATGGACTTCGCATTTGATGCTTTGAGGTTTCGCGACGGATTGATTGGCTGAGTCTTCAGCAGGCTGGCAGCCTGCTGTACCTTTCCTACGAGGAGTAACCGCATGTTGTTTTTGCGCAAGTTTATTGTTCCCGCGCTGGTGATTTTGGCCTTTATCACCGCGCCCGCCGCCCATACGCAAGCCATCGTCGAGCCGCCGCAAAGCGCCAAGCCCACCGAAGCGCCGAAGCTGAGCGAGTTCGGCCAATTGATCCAGCGCCTATCAGAACGCGCGGGCTATTTCGGCTCCGATAATCTGGTGTCGAATGAACTTTCTTATTTGCACGTTTTGGGCAAGCTGCAAACGATGGGTGTGACGGGGGGAGCTTATTTGGGGGTCGGCCCCGATCAGAATTTTTCCTACATTGCGCAGATCAAACCGAAACTGGCTTTGCTGGTTGACATTCGCCGCGACGCGATGATGCAGCACATGATGTTCAAGGCGCTGTTTATGATGTCGCGCAATCGCATTGAATATCTATGCAACCTCTTTGCCCGCCCACTGCCCAAGGATGTGAAGCGTTGGGAGAACAAAACGATTCGGGACCTGGTCGAATACTTTGACCGCACGCCGCTGGATGCCAAGATTGCTGAACGCCTAAAAGGCGAAGTTGCCAAGAAGGTTGCCACGTTTGGCGCCGATTTGTCGCCGCGCGATTATGAAACCATCGCCGACACGCATCGCGCCTTTTACGAAGATTGCCTGGAAGTCCGTTACACCATCCGCGACCGCAACACAGGCCGTTTCTTCCCCGCCTATCGCGACCTGCTCTTGGAAAAAGACCTCGAAGGCGCACAGCGCAACTATCTGGCAACCGAAGCCGATTTTATGGTGATCAAGCAAATGCAGGATCGCAATCAGATCGTGATGCTGACGGCGGATTTGTCCGGGCCGAAAGGCGTGCGCGCTTGTGGCGATTATCTGAAAGAGATTGGCCTGAAGGTCTCGGCCTTTTACGTCTCTAACGTAGAGTTTTATCTCTGGCGGCAGAACAGCCTGGAGCGTTGGGTGGACAATTTGAAGGCGCTGCCGATTGACGACAAGAGCGTGATCATTCGCAGTTATTTCAACTATGCCTACTACACCAACCCGCACCCGCAAACGATAGACAATTCGTTCAGCGTGCAATTGCTGCAAACGATTGACAGCCTCATCAAGGATCAAACGAGCGGCGGCTACGAGTCGTATTACGATATGACGACGCGCCACAGCCTGGAATACAAGCCGTAACCCTGTTGCAGATGATTTCGACGCGCAGCGTCTTTGGAGTGCGTGCGGCACAGGCCGCCGCTTTGGTATGCCCTTCGCGGTTTGAATGATGAAGGGACTACCAAAGCGGCGGCCTGTGCCGCACGCACTCCAAAGACTTCGCCATTCCAGTTAACAAGTCGGCGGGAAGACCGGAATCGTCAGGACGACGCTGTTCGTCAGACTCAGCGCGTGCAGGTTGTGGCCTTGTGAAAAGGAACCAGCTTGGAGGAAAGGGTTGAAATTGAACAACGCGCCAAGCAAAGCGACGTCTTGCGTCAAGTTGTAGAGCTTGAGCCAACCGCTACGGCCAGCGGGAATATATTGCGTAAGAAAGGGGCAACGTGCTGGAAACTGGCACCGGAAGTTGATGCGCAATTGCGCACTCTGCGACAAAGACGAAAAACTGAAGGGTGATTCTGCATCATCATAAACAACGCCGAAGAGCGTTCCTATGCTGACGGCTGAGCCTGTCAAATCTCCACCGATGCGATCCACCAGCACGAAAGTATCATTGCCATCCGCCCGGCTCGGGAAATTCGACACCGCCAGCACGCGCGGCAAGGCGCTGAACTTGACGCCATCAAAACGCAACGTCGCCGTCACTCCCACACATACCGCCGCGCCATCCAAGGCTGCAATTGCTACCGCCGCCAGATTCGCCGCGTGCCCAGACGCAAATTTGACCGCTGCTTCGCCAGCCAGAAAATTGAAATGTAGCGGGCAGCCGCGCGCATCCGTCGCCACCGCCACAACGTAACCGTTCACGCCTGGATCAACATCCGATGCGAGCAGGCTGACGGTTTGCTGCGCTGTCAGGCAAATCCAGGCGTCAGCAGATCGGCCCGTGACGCCATCCACAAAAAACAGATGCACATTGACTGCCGTCGTTTCAGCAACGTTGGTGAGACTGAAGCGGGTATTTTGTTGCTGCGGCGCGGCGCTGCTCGAGGTGTAAACCGGAAAGAGCAAGACCGAGCCTAAGTTTGCTGCGTTCACTTGTGCGGGTTGGTTTGATGCAGTGCCGAGCGTTGCGCGAAAGTCAGGCGGAGTTGCCTTCACGCCATCAGTTTGTGGCGCGACTTGCTGGCCGTCACCCAAACCGGCGGCGCGCACGGCAGCCGCACAGAAGAGGGGAGAAGCAAGCAATGCCCCATAGAATAGAAATTGAGAGCAGCGCAACGAAACATTCATAGCGGGCCTCTTTGAGGGATTGGGAAACGGGGGCAGAGGTGCGGGGCGATAAGCGGAGTGTAAGGTGGTAAGGAGCGCGCGTCCAGTCTTGAACAATTTTTGCGTGAGGCTGCAACCACTGCGGGTCAAGAGTTGGCGCAGCCTGAGTAGCGCAACCCTGCCAAGGTTGCGCTACTCTCGTCTTTGCGTTACTGGCAACCCAAATTGGAGTAGCGAAAGCGGCGCAACCTCGGCAGGGTTGCGCTACCAGGGCTTTTGCAAAGTCGTCAGAAGAAACATTTGACCCGCTTGGCTGACTCCTGATCCCCGACTCCTGATTCCTGATCACTTGAAAATACTGGCTGAGTTTCAATTTGCCAGGAATCAGGAGTCGGGAATCAGGAATCAGCATCGCATCGTTGTCGAATATTTGAGGACTTTGCAAAAGCCCTGGTTGCGCTACTCAGGCTGCCACGCCGCTTTACTGCTCTGGGCTTTTCTGATTTACTGTCCGCCAACTTACCCCGAAATCTTACGTATCACCAGATGCGTGTATAACGCGAAAAATCAGGCTCGTTGCGCCAGGGAAAGCTGCCGCGCTCGCCCGTGTCCGCAGAGCTACGGCAACTTGCCTGATGGCGCGCTGCCTGAGGGAGTCGTTCATCGCCATGACCAGCAGAGTTTCTTTATGGTTGACGGTAGCGCAAGCGCGCCGTTTGGTGTTGTTGTTGGCCGGGTTCTGCGTCGCTGGCGGTATTGGGTGGACGTGGCACAACGTTGTAACAGCCAAGACGCAAACGAGCGCGGAGTATTGGCAAGACCTCAATCCCACGCAGACCGCCCGGCCTTTGGCCCTCGCGCCGGGGCGCAGCTTTCGCGCACTGCGGTTGAATCGCGCGGCTTGGCAAGAAGCTTTGCGCAAAGCGCCGTATGAGCACAGCGCCCTGCTGCGCGACAGCCAGAGCCTCATCAGCCTGCCCATGCCGGATGGTTCGTTCACGCGCTTTCGCATCGAAGAATCGCCCGCACTGGAACCCGCGTTGGCGGCGCGTTTTCCCACCATCAAAAGTTATCGTGGCCAGGGCGTGGACGATCCCGCGATGGTCGTGCGTTTGGCCTGGTCGGCGCGCGGGTTGCACGCCTTGGTGTTGAGCAAAGATCAGGCCGTCAGTGTTGTGCCGACGGGCGCGACGAATGATCCCGGCGCTTATGTGAGTTACTACGGGCAGGATGCCGTGCAGCCGCGCGACGCGGAGTGCTTGGCCGAACAGTTGCCAGCGCTGGTTGAACAGAGTGCTCGAATCGCCGCGCCGCAGTTTGCGTTCGGCAATGTGCAGCGCCAGTTTCGCATCGCCATCGCGACGACGGTTGAATATACGAATGCGCCGAACCTGGGTGGCGGCACGGTCGAGAGTGCGCTGGCGTCGGTCAATGCCTGGCTGAACGCGGTCAACGTGATTTACGAACGCGACTTGGCCGTGCATTTCAAACTCGCCGCCAACAACGACAAGGTCATCTTCACCGGCAGCGACAACTTCACGAACGGCAACCCGACAGCGATGCTCAGCGAAGTGCGCGGCGTGCTCAGTCAAACGCTGGGCGCGGCGAATTACGATCTGGGCCACGTGCTGGGCACCGGCAGCGGCGGCACCGCGAACAACAGCGTGGTTTGTGTGGAAGCCGGAGCCGCTGGCGCATTCAAAGGCGGCGGCGTGACGCTCTTCAACGACGCCGCGACGCTGGGCAATACGTTTTTCATCACGCGGCTGGCGCACGAGATCGCCCATCAATTCGGCGCGACGCACACCTATAACGACACCGATATGAATTCCGCCTGCGGCCCAGGGCGTAACAGTTTCAGCGCCTGGGAACCGGGCAGCGGCTTGACGATTATGTCGCTGGCGGGTTCGTGCAATGCGATTGCGACAATGCGGGCGCTGCATTTTCACGGTGGGACGCTGGCGCAAATGAGCGCGTTCTTGCAGACTACGGCGGTTTGCGGCGCGCGTCTCAATTCAAATAACGGCATCCCCACGGTGAATGGCGGGACCGACTTTCGCATTCCCCGCAACACGCCGTTTGTACTGACGGCGACGGCGACTGATCCCGACATCTTTGACGTGCCGAATCTGACCTACGCCTGGGAGCAGATGGATGCCGGGAGCATTGTTTACAGCAACCCGCCATTTTCAGATGCTGATGACGGGCCGAATTCGACGCGCCCGCTCTTTCGGCCTTATGTGCCTTCGCTCAACCGCGCGCGCATCTTTCCTGATCTGCATTACATTTTGAACAGCGGCAACGAAGCCCCGTTGCAGCACGACGAAAACGGCGTGGCGGTCTTCAGCGCGGAAAGCCTGCCGTATGTGGCGCGGCAGTTGAACTTCAAAGTGACCGTGCGCGACGGACGCGGCGGCGTGGCGGATGACGACGTGCTGCTGACGGTGGATGATACGGCTGGCCCGTTTGCCGTCACCGCGCCCAACACCAATGAACAGTGGGTGGGTGGCACGCTCGAAACCATCACCTGGAATGTCGCGAATACCAACGGCGCGGCGCTCAATGTCAGTCAGGTGCGCATCACGCTTTCGACCGATGGCGGCAATACCTTTCCGATTACGCTGTTGACCGCGACGCCCAACGACGGCAGCGAGACGATCACGGTGCCGGGCGGCTTGGACAGTACGACCGCGCGCGTGCGCATCGAAGCCATCGGCAACATCTTTTTTGATATTTCGGACATGGATTTCACGCTGCGGCCAGGCGCACCCGTGTGTCCCACGATCAGCAGCGTGAATCCGCCGCGCGGCCAGGCCGGCGTCAACGTCACGCTCATCGGCAATCACTTCGCCGGTATCAGCGCCGTGCGTTTTAACAACAATCTCAACGCGGCGTTTACCATTCTCAGCGATACGCAACTCCGCGCGGTCGTGCCGGGCGGCGCGACGACGGGGCCGATTCGGTTGATACGCAGCGATTGCGCCGACGCGACGAGCGATCCGTTCACAGTGGCGGCGTGCAATTACACGCTCAATGCCACGGTGCGCGCCGTGACCGCCCCGGCCAGCACCAATAACGTAGCCGTGACGGCCAACGCCGGTTGCACCTGGACGGCGGTCAGCAATGTGAATTGGATCAGCATCACCAGCGGCGCGACGGGCACCAGCAATGGCACGGTGAATTTCTCAATCGCCACCAATACTGGCCCCGCGCGCACGGGCACGTTGATTGTCGCGGGCCAGACCGTGACAGTGAATCAGGCGGCGGGTTGCACCTTCCGGCTGAATGCCACGAACCGCAATTTCAGCGGCTCGGGCGAACAGTTCGGCGTCATCGTCAGCGCCGAAACCGGCTGTCCCTGGGTCGCCACGAGCAATGTGCCGTGGATCAAACTGACGGCCAACAATTACAGCGGCAACAGCACCGTCACGCTGACGGTTGCGCCGAATGACAGTTTGGAACGCACCGGCACGGTTTTGATTGCCGGGCAGACCTTCACGGCGACGCAGGATTCCAACTGCGGATTCAACATCTCACCCAACACGCGCAGCTTCAGCGCCGCGACAGGCACCGCCGTTATCAATGTTGTCGCGGGCGGCGCTTGCACCTGGGTCGCGCAAAGTCATGTGCCGTGGATTACGATCAACGCGGGCGCGAATGGCACCGGCGTCAACACGGTTACCTTCACCGTGCAGGCCAACACCGGCCCCGCGCGCACCGGCGAAATGACCATCGCTGGGCGCGGCGTGACGATCACGCAAGCGGGTGGTTGCAGCTTCGCGTTGAATCGCACCAGCCAGGATTTCACGGGCGCGGGCGGCACCGGCCCCGTGAATGTGACGGCGGGCGCAGGCTGCACCTGGACGGCGAGCAGTCCGGTGGATTGGGCGCGCATCACCAGCGGCGCTTCCGGCACGGGGAACGGCACGGTCAACATCACTGTCGCGGCCAACACCGGCCCCGCGCGCGTCGCGACGCTGAATCTGGCCGGGCAGAATTACACGATCTCGCAGGCATCGTCGTGCGCCGTCGCCATCAATGCCGTGACGCGCCAATTCACGCCCGCCGCCGCGACCAGCACGCTCAACGTCACAGCAGCGGCCAGTTGCGCGTGGACGGCGATCAGCAATGCGCCCTGGCTAACCATCACGGCGGGCGCGAGCGGCACCGGGAACGGCACGGTCGGTTATTCAGTCGCGGTGAATGCCGGCGGCGCGCGCATCGGCACGCTAACCATCGGCGGCGTGACGCACACCGTCACGCAAACGGCGGCCACCTGCGCTTATGCATTGAATCCAACCGCGCAGAGCTTAAGCGCGGCGGGCGCGTCCGGCACGTTCAATGTCGTGACCGCCAGCCATTGCGCCTGGACGGCGGCCAGCAATGTGGGTTGGCTTTCGATAGACGGTTTGGCGGCAGGCACGGGCGACGGCACGGTGAATTTCGTCGCTGCGCCGAATCAGGGTATCGCACGCACCGGCACAATCACGGCGGGCGGGCAAAGCTTCAATGTGACGCAGGAAGCGGGTTGCCAATTCCAGTTGAGCGCCAAACAACTCAATGCAGTCTCAGCAGGCGAAAGTTACGGCGTATCCGTCGCGACAGCGCCCGGCTGCGCCTGGATGGCCACCAGCGAGAGCGAATGGTTACGACTCAATCTGGGCGGCGCGCAAGGCGCGGGCGCGAGCATTTTGCGTTTTGAAGCCGCGCCAAACCCCGGCCCCGCGCGCACAGGCACGTTGCGTCTGGGCGGCAACACGCTGACCGTGACCCAAGCCGGGAATGCCGTGAACACGGCGTTGCTGTTGGCGAACGCCAATCCGCCTTACGCGCTGGCGGGCGCGGCCAAATTCGTTTTGACGATCAACGGTCTGGGCTTCCGTCCCGATTCAATCGTGCGTTGGAATGATGTCGCGCGCTCGACGACGTTCGTCAGCGCCACGCAACTCAACGTCACCATCGAGGCCGCCGACGTTGCGAACACCGGCGTCGCCAACCTCACCGTCTTTGACCCGCTTCAGAACGTCGTCACCAATCAATTGAGTTATTTGATCGCGGGCGCGGGCGCGACCGTGTCGGCGGCCAGTTATGCCGCAGGGCAGGGCGCACCGGAACAAATTGTCACGCTCTTTGGGCAGCGGCTGGCGGCGGCCACGGCCTCAGCCACGACGACGCCTTTGCCGACGGCCTTGGCGGGCACGACCGTGCGCGTCAAAGACAGCGCGGGCGTTGAACGCCTGGCCCCGCTTTTCTTTGTCTCCGCCGGGCAGATCAACTACCAGATTCCGCCGGGCACTGCCGTTGGTCTCGCGACGGCAACGATTGTCGCCAGTGACGGGCGCATCAGCATTTCGACCTTCGACATCAGCGCCGTGTCGCCCGGTTTGTTTAGCGTGGATGCGACCGGCAAGGGCTTGCCCGCCGGCTTGCTCTTGCGCGTGCGCGGCACGCAACAACTCTTCGAACCGCTCAGCCGCTTCGACACCGCCACGCGCACGTTCGTCGCGGTGCCGATTGATTTGGGGCCTGTCACCGATCAGGTTTTTCTGGTGCTGTACGGCACCGGCATCCGGCAACGCAGCAATCTGAACACGGTGAAGTGTGCGATTGGCGGGGAACTCATCATCGCGCAATTCGCGGGCGCACAGGGCGGCCTTGTCGGACTAGATCAGGTCAACGTGCCCTTGCCGCGTGTATTGGCCGGGCGTGGCGAGGTCGAAGTGGTCTTGACGCTGGACGGGAAAACGGCGAATGTGTTGAAAGTGCAGATGAAATAAATGGGAGAGCGGTTCTCACCCAGCTTTCCTGTTTCCGAGGAACCAACCGGCGCGCATTCAAACCATTCGTCACCCTTTCGGCGGAGGCCCCAACGTGGATTTTACCAACCATACCCTTTCGGCGGAGGCCCCAACGTGGATTTTACCAACCAGGTCGTACTCATCACCGGCGCGGCGCAAGGCATCGGCAGCGCCACTGCCAGATTGTTTGCGCAACACGGCGCACAGGTCGCCCTCCATTACCGCAGCAATCAGGCTGCCGCACAGGCGACCCTGGCGACGCTGCCCGTCAACGCGGCAGGCCCGCACGCGCTCTTTCAGGACGATTTGACCAATCCCGACGCGACCAAGGCGCTGGTGCAAGCCGTGGTCGAACGCTTCGGCAAACTGGATGTACTGGTCAACAACGCCGCGATTTATGCCGATCACCCGCTGGCCGGAGTGAATTTCGAGCAATGGCAGCAGGCCTGGGCGGCGATTATTCAAACCAACCTGATCGCGGCGGCGAATCTGTGTTACTGGGCCGGTCGCCAGATGATCGAACAAGGCGGCGGCAAAATCGTCAACGTCTCTTCGCGCGGGGCTTTTCGCGGCGAACCGACCGCACCTGCCTACGGCGCGAGCAAAGCCGCCTTGAATGCCATGAGCCAATCGCTGGCCCAGGCGTTGGCTCCGCACAATGTGTTCGTCTACGTCGTCGCGCCCGGCTTCGTGGACACCGAACGCGTCGCCTGGAAAGTCCACGGCGAAACCGGCGATGTCATCCGCCAGCAAAGCCCGCTCAACCGCGTGGCTCATCCCGATGAAGTCGCGCGCACGATTTTGTTTCTGGCTTCGGCGGGGACGGATTTTTTGACGGGCGGGATCGTGGATGTGAATGGCGCGTCTTACCTGCGGTCATAAACGGCTCAGGCTGGTGAGTTGCGGCGTTCGCCAGTCCGGGTCTGATCGAATTCTGGACCCGGCGCCACTGGCGCATCGCCGGATTGATCGTGTGCTTTGCTCGTTACCAAGCGCGGCAAAATCTTCCTGTGACAGCGCGAATCCCGGCGCTGCATGCTGATTAGCGAAAGCGGCGGGGATTCTGTCTCAGCCTGGCCCGCATTATTTTGCAGGAAGATCAATTTTGGGTGGGGCAGTTGCTGTGAAGTGTTGCGGCAATGCACTCAACGAACTTTGATAACGACAAACGTGCTGTCGTCATCTTGCGGACGACCCTCGCTCCACTCGTCGCCGAGGCGAATGAGTGCGGTGATGATTTGTTCGGCTGACTGGTGCGCCAGCGCCGGCAAGGCTGCGAAAATCCGCTCGTAATCCAGCATCTCGTCGCGCGGATTGAAGCGTTCGGGCAAGCCATCGCTCAACATCACGACGACATCATCCGCCGCCAGCGTCAATTACCGCTGCTGGTATTGATACTTTGTCATCCCGCCCAGCGGCAACGCCCGCATCACGACCTCTTCCACGAAACCAGTCTGCGCGCGATAGATCAACACAGACGGCATTCCGGCAATGCTCACGCTCATCTGATTGCCGTTCACTTTGACCATCGTCATCGCCATAAACAGTCCGCGCAATTTCATCTCTTTCAGCACCGCGCTGATGCGATGGAAGATGTGCGAGATGTCGGGATGATAGGCCAGCGAAACGAACAGGCTCTTGACCGA
This sequence comes from Acidobacteriota bacterium, assembly GCA_016196035.1. Lineage (NCBI taxonomy): Bacteria > Pseudomonadati > Acidobacteriota > Acidobacteriota bacterium. The sequence goes on from JACPYM010000098.1 coordinate 34,061, forward strand.
AGACACCAGCGTACCCGCTTTCAACCCGTGTCCCGTCGCATCGCCCACCGCAATCGTCAGCGTACCGTCTTCGCCCAGGTGAAAGTCGTAGTAATCGCCGCCCACTTCTGAAGCGGTTTTCATATACGCGGCGATGTCGAGGTGCGGCAGGCTCGGCAATTTCTTCGGCAGCATCGAAAGCTGCAATTGACGGACTTCTTCCAGTTCGGCAGCGCGGCGTTCGTTTTCGGCTTTGACTTTCTCGTGTCCCAGCGCGGCGGCGGAGAGTTGTTTGACCTGTACAAGCTGGGCTTCAAGGTTTTCGTTGGTGCGGGCGTATTCGCGCGCCAGATAGAGCGAAAGGGCGAGGATCATTCCGAAACTGCCAATGGCCCACACCAGCATGACAGGATTGACGATGCTCCCTTGTACCAGCGTCAAAGAGAAAAGCAGAACACCTATGCCAACAATCCTTGCGCCCGGGAGTTGTCGCCGGATCGTGCCGACCATAATTCGGAACATCTCAAGCACAAGCACGACACTAAAGAGAGTCCCGGCAGTTGCCCAAAATTTCACCGGCCATACATTTTCCCACAACGTTACCAACAATCCTCCAGCCAGAAATAACCACATCCAGCGTGGCAGTCCCGGCTTGAAGGCGCTGTACAAAAAGGCTATGAGCGAGATTGGTGCCCCATACCCAGTGATCGCCAACCCCCACCCGAATAGGTAATACGCTGTCAACCCATAGTGTGCCGAAAGAAAAATGATGCTCAGGCAATCGTTTATCCCGACGCCCAACAGAAACAGACCGTAAAAGAGATTGCTCCCATGGCGTGCGAAGAATGCGAATAAGAGGAGGTGGAGGATGCCAAACGCGAGAAACGCCGTGGCTTCGGCAGCGATGTAGCCGAAAGGGAAAGGCGACACTCCATAGCCCACTGCCCAGACTTCCGATTCACGTTCGCGCAGCAGGCGGGCGCGGCGCGTTTCGTGGGGCGGCGCGGCTTGTCGCACGCGCCCTTGCTGGTCGGCCAAGCCAATGATTTCGACCGCGGGGCGACGTCCCGGCGCTTCGGA